>JAQYWP010001294.1 GCA_029379285.1 Rhizonema sp. PD38 | reverse complement strand
AACAATAACATATATAAAATCTTCCTAAATAGGGATGTGTATTTTTATGTCATAACTATATTGCTCTGTTTTCAGATGAATAGTTAATTTTTTTGATTGTTAATTCCATAGCTTATAGAAATACCAAATGAAAAATGCTGACTTTCCCGATAGATTATCTAATCTAGAGAACATAATCATAAGTAGCAATGAAGTTCCTTGACACCTACCATAAGAAGTAAGCAGATGATCTAAATTGCCTGGAGAAATTAAGTGTCAAAATTAACAACACAAGTCAGATCGCCAAGCATGAAAATGGGAACAATGTTTCACAACCTGCGTCGTTCCAAGGTTATGAGTACAATGGTGGAATAAGAAAATTGAAATTGCAGTTCGCACTCATTCTTCAGTAATAACCGTGGTGTCAATAGCCGATGAGTTCCCCCCAACCTCCTCTAAAGCCACAAACTTTGCTTGGTCAGCTAACTCAAGCAGTACAGACAATCCAAGCTCGGGTTGATTTTTCCAAACTGGCGCTCAAACCTAATGCCAGAGTGCCCGAAATCTGGGTACAGGATTTGGGGGCAGATAAGGCAGAAGTTTATCCGCTGTTGGGCGATCGCTACATTTTAGGTCGCAGTTCCAAATCCTCTGATATAGTGGTGCGTAACCCAGTTGTCAGCCAGATTCATCTATCGCTCTCACGGGATTCCACGAAACGAACCCCCGTTTTCGTCATTAAAGATGAAAACTCTACGAATGGCATTTATCGCGGCAAGCGTCGAGTCGTTTCCTTAGAGCTGCGTCATGGTGATGTCCTCACCCTTGGACCACCAGAACTTGCAGCATCAGTGCGCCTGCAATATGTCGATCCACCCCCTTTATACGTTAAAGCAGCAACTTGGGGAGCATACGGTGTCGGCGGAGTTACTGCGCTAACGGCACTATTTTTTGGTGTGGAATGGTCGCAATTTTCGGTAACACCTCTACCAGGTGCGACACGGGCACCAGTGATTGTTTATGCCCGTGATGGCGTCACTCCATTACGCGAGTTGCGGTCAACTTCTCACGTAGATATGAAGCGATTGCAGGACTTTGGTCCTTATTTGGCAAAAGCAGTCGTAGCTTCAGAAGACACCCGTTACTACTGGCACTTTGGTGTTGACCCTTTAGGGATTTTGCGAGCTGTATTTATAAATACTAAAAGCGGCGATGTCCAGCAAGGAGCTAGTACAGTCACTCAACAAGTCGCCCGCAGTTTGTTCCGCGATTATGTGGGAAGACAGGACTCCTTGGGGCGCAAATTCCGAGAGGCGATGGTGGCTACAAAGCTAGAAGCCTTTTACAGCAAAGATTTTATTTTGCTGACTTACTTAAATCGGGTTTTCTTAGGAGCCGATACTTATGGCTTTGAAGATGCCGCTAAATATTACTTTGAAAAGTCGGCTCGGGAGTTAACTCTCTCGGAAGCAGCGACTTTAGTGGCAATTTTACCCGCTCCCAACGGCTTTGATTTCTGTGGTGGCGATACCCAAAATAAGCTAAAAACAATCGAATACCGGAATCGAGTGTTGCGGCGATTGCTAGAGAGCAACAATATCAAACTTGAAGATTATAACCGTGCTAGACGCTCGCCGCTTGACATCAGCCGGAAAGTGTGCGACCAACAGGCAAAAACAATTTCTCCTTATTTTTACAGTTATGTCTTTAAAGAACTCGCATCCATCTTGGGAGAGGACTTAGCAAACGAAGGCAACTATATCATTGAGACGCAGCTAGATCCAACGATTCAAAACCTAGCAGAAGTAGAGTTGCGTAAACATATTAGCGACAATGGAGGAAAATTTAAATTTTCTCAAGGAGCGATTGTCACTCTTGATTCCAGCACTGGTGGAATTCAGGCTATGGTAGGCGGCATTGATTACAAAAAAAGTCAGTTCAATCGCGCTGTCCAAGCTGAAAGACAACCAGGTTCCACCTTTAAACTCTTTACGTATACAACTGCGATTGAACAAAAGATTTCACCAGAATCGACTTATTCTTGTTCTCCTTTTCGTTGGCAAGGCTTTACCTACAAACCATGTCGGACAGGGGCAAGTGATTTAAGTCTCGCTACTGGACTTGCCCAATCAGAAAACCCAATTGCTCTGCGGATTGCAAAACAAGTCGGATTGGATAAAATCGTGGACATGGCACGACGTTTGGGGGTGAAGTCTCACCTCGACAAAGTTCCAGGTTTAGTACTCGGGCAAAGTGTCGTCAATGTTTTGGAGATGACTGGTGCTTTTGGTAGTGTTGGTAACGCGGGTGTGTGGAACCGTCCTCATGCAATTAGCCGAATTCTTGATAGCAATGATTGCCGCGATCGCAATGATTTCAAGACATGCCGTGTCATCTATTCCTTCGACCAAGATCCAGACGCGAACAAGCGAGTGCTACGAACGCAAGTCGCCGAGACAATGACTCGTTTGCTGCGTGGTGTCGTCACCAACGGGACCGGTCGCAGTGCTGAACTTAGCGATCTAGCAGTAT
>JAQYWP010001293.1 GCA_029379285.1 Rhizonema sp. PD38 | reverse complement strand
ACGGAGGGAAACCCTCCTGCAGCACTGGCTCCTCCTCCGAACTGTCCTCAACTACAAACCTATTACCTATCTTCTTCACTTCTTTCTTGGCTTTCTTGGCTTTCTTGGCGTCTTGGCGGTTCATTAAATTAAATAAACTTTAGAAGAAAAAGCGTAATTCTATGAATTATCTCATACCCTACAACAAAACACAACAGTATTGAAATATGACCCAAACAAATCGCCACTGGACTTTGATGGTCTACATGGCAGGGGATAATGGTAAAGTTTTCGAGCAACTCAAAGGCAAACGGTTGATGGCTCTAATGGAGGAGCAAGGATATCAAGATATTCAAGAAATGGAGGCAGTCGGTTCTACTGACGAAGTAGCAGTCTTAGTCCAGTTTGATACCCTTTCCAACCGTGAACACACTTATCGCATTTATATTCGTCCAACTCTAGAACCCAGGCAAATTGAGAACATACCCGAGCAAAATATGGGCGATCCTCGTTCCTTGCGAGACTTCATTGTTTGGGGAATTGAGAATTATCCCGCAGAAAACTACGCAGTTATCCTTTGGAATCATGGTACTGGGTGGAAAGAAGATGATATCTACGCCTTTGCGAGAAATCGTGGAGTTGAGATTCAGGCGAGTGAGGATGAGGTGCGTTCCCTCACCCGCAATCATCGGCGGCTACAGAATGCCTTTTTTCTTTCCTCAGTGCTGGAAGTGCTGAAATTAGAAGACGAGGAATCGCGAGCGATCGCCTTTGATGACTCATCGTTAGACTTCCTCGATAATGCTAAACTTCAGCAGGCATTTCGGGAAGCTGAGGAGCAGACAGGTAAAAAAGTTAGCTTAATTGGCATGGATGCTTGTCTCATGAGCATGGTGGAAGTAGCATACCAGCTACGGGCAAATGCTAATTACATGGTTGCATCCCAAGAAGTTGAACCTTTGTCAGGTTGGCCCTACACTCCAATCTTGGCAACCTTAACCACTAATCCAGCTATGACACCTGAAGCGTTAGCAAAGTTAATTGTACAGGAGTACGGAAGCTACTACCAGGAAAATTCGCGGGGCAGTATAACTCAAATTACCCAATCTGCCACTAATCTAGCAGTGATGGAGAAACTAGCAGAGGCAGTAGGTCGGTTAGCCGCAGTTTTACGTCAATTACTAGCGGTCGAAGATATTTATACCGAAAACTCAATATACCATGCTCAACGTAAAGTAGTGCGCTTCAAAGATAAAGACTTTGTGGATTTGCATGATTTTTTGAAGGTGTTACAAGATAAGTATGCTGGGGATAGTGATGAATTGACCTTAGTTATAGATGAAGTGATGGATTTAATGATTCTTGAAGTTAAACCGCAGCTAATTTTGGCAAATATAACTTCAGGGGTGAGATTTGAGCGTGTGAAGGGGTTGTCAATTTATTTGCCAGTTCAAGGTTATTGTCAGTTTTATGAGAAGTCAGATTTTGCTTATTGTGGGTGGGGGGAGTTTATTAGGGTTTTGAACAGTGTAGAAGAGTAGTAAAGCTATAATTGGGAGACAAGTCGGATAGCATTTTGGAGCGATCGCTCAAGGTAAAATCGGGCAAATTCGACCTCCTACTACCATGTCCGACTCTATCCAACAAGAAGCTCGCCAAATCCTTGATACCCTTACCTTCACTTTTTTCGAGCAATGCCATCCCCTGAGCCGCAAGTTTTTCGGGAATATTTTCACTGGAATTTGTAGATAAAGTTAGTTCAATATTAACTAACGAATTTACTATGTTCAGCAAATATAAATTATTAACGTTGTGTATTGGTACGCTTGCAGTTTCTGCATTCGGTGTAGGAATAGCACAAGCAGCACTAACAAACCAATCGAAAGTTGTTATTAACGGTATCGACACAGTCCGAGTTGGTATGACTGTTGCCCAAGCGTCAAAAGCCAGTGGTACTCGCCTAGTACCAACTAGTCAGCCTAATAACAGTTGCTACTATGTTAAGCCACAAACGGGACTCCGAAATCTTAACTTCATGGTGACAAATGGTCGCATCGCTAGAGTCGATGTCCAGAAAGATAGCGCGATCACTACTCTTAAAGGCGCACGCATTGGCGATACAGAGAGTAAAATCAAGTCGCTTTACCCAGGACAAATTAAAGTCACCCCACATAAATATGTTAATGGTGGGCATTACTTGACATTAGTGCCAAAAAATGGGACGAATACTAATGATCGGATTGTATTCGAGACTGACGGCAAACGTGTGACTGCGTTTAGAGCGGGTAAACTTCCTGAAGTCGAATATGTAGAAGGGTGCAGTTGAGTTGTAGCCAATGACTAACGATTAATATTATGTCCTTTTGAACAGTTATAATATCTGTGATGGTTAGGAAAAAGGTAATAGGTAATTGCTTTTGCAGTAAAAAACAATTACCTATTACCAAAAAGAATAAGTATATCGTAAGTAATTAGCCGAACATAAGTTGACTGTAGGTAAATTTCTTAACTGAACCGTATTGATCTATAAAA
>JAQYWP010001292.1 GCA_029379285.1 Rhizonema sp. PD38 | reverse complement strand
TTGCTTATACATACCAAGATAAAAAACCTTCATTAAATTTAACAACAGAAGATTTAAATTCAATACAAGAAGCACATTTTTTCTCTCCTGAACCTTTGGCACTCACTATTATCTAAGCGACTATCAAAAAAACTCGATTTCTACTTCAGGATAAATGATTATAGATTGTGTGATTATTTCATTTCTAGGAGTTTTTGATTTAATCGCAAAATCATTATCCTCAGCTTTTGATTGTGTGTTTAATTCAATATTCTTCCTTGAATCAAGTTTATAAGCTAATTATATCGATTTTTTACGCCTCATTTCGATAATGAATTTGTGATAAATTCATTATCCTTTCTTTAAGTACTGATAGTGTCTAAATTAGTACTTGTTCTCATTTATAGAATCTTTTTGACATTAAATTACACAGCCCAGTATTGCTACAAAGTTTACTCTGCCTAGTTTTCAGTCTTTTTTTTACGTCGAACTCAGGTTGTCTAAAGCAAGTATGTGTTTTGTAGCATGGCGTAAAAACACATACTCAAGGGTTTTCAGCGAACAACTTTTATAAAGTGAGAGATTGGCAAATTTTTATGGTTAAGGAAATTTGACAATTCTTTTGATACAATAAGTACCTGTGTTCCCAATTTACTTGTGCTTAGAGTTAACCGTAAAGATACTACCTTCGTGGTTAGTATCCGTAATGGCATAGGGAATACTTAGAGTTATCAGGGGCATACCAAGTAATCCAGTAACTCTGAAAATGTGACCTATGCCCACAAATTTGTTTGACGCGAATTTTGACCAAAGTACTTATCCTGATATCCAAGGAATAAAAAATGCACAAACAGGATTAAACTCTCTACAGTATGGTTTGAATGAACCAGGTGGCAATCTTTCTTTTGATCGCACTCCTGAGAACGGTTTAGCTGAGTTCAATCACCAATACCAATCGCCATCGTGGAACCTAAATAGCAACAACAATGACCACTTAACTGGCTTAAACAATGAACACATTGTTGATGCTTGGAACTCGTATACCACAAATCGGGCGACATTACCTCAACCTGTAACTCCTGAATCTGCCACGCCTGCAACAACCGATAATTCTTTTATACAGCGTGTTGTAGATTTGACAAACCAGCAACGTGTTCAAAACGGGTTGCAACCGCTACAGGTAAATCTTAAGTTAGCAAACATTGCCCAAGCTCATAGTGAAGACATGGCGAATCATGACTATTTCAGTCATACCGGATTAGATAATTCCTCACCTAGTGATCGCGCCAAAGCTGCAGGCTACCAATATTCTTATGTTGGGGAAAATATTGCGGCAGGTTATACTACACCAGAACAATTTGTTCAAGGATTTATGAACAGTCCTGAACATCGTGCCAACATTCTCAACCCCAATTACCATGATATTGGTATTGGTTACTATAATCTTGCCAATGACACTGGTAATGTTAATTACCATTCATATTTGACTGAAGATTTCGGTAAGGTATTGGCATAAACTGCTCTTGTTAGCATGACTTGAGGGCGATCGCACCTCAACTAAAGTGCGATCGCTCTTGACTGGATTAAGAAAAAACCTCAGCCATTTTAAAGGGTTTCCCACCCGCATCTTTAGCAGAGAGAATTGGGGTTGCGATGGAATGCCAATCTATAGCTAAATCAGGATCATTCCAGAGGATACATCGTTCATATTGAGGGGCGTAGTAGTCTGTCGTTTTGTAAAGAACTTCTGCAATTTCTGAAAGGACAACAAAGCCGTGGGCGAAGCCAGGAGGTACCCAGATTTGGTGTTTGTTGTCGGCACTTAGCTCGTAACCAACCCACTTTCCGAAAGAGGGGGAATTTTTTCTAATATCTACAGCGACATCAAAGATCGTGCCGACAATGACACGAACGAGTTTGCCTTGCGGCTGTTGGATTTGGTAGTGCAACCCACGCAGGACGTTTTGCTTGGAGTAGGAGTGGTTATCTTGAACGAAGTGAGCATTAATGCCAGTTTTTTCAGTAAATCCTTGGTGATTGAAAGCCTCAAAGAAAAAACCGCGATCGTCTTGGAAGACTCGAGGCTTGATAATTACGATATCAGGAATCTCAGTAGGGATGATATTCATAATTTCAACTGGGTAAATCGTAATTATCCATCGAATCCGAGTCATCATTGACCTGAAAACGAGAAAGAAAAACTGGAAAATTTAAAATGTAAGGAATCTTTCAAGTATTGAAACTCGGTTGACAATGCAAATTAAGGTTGCATGTGGTATTGCTGTATCTATTCGTTGGGTTGGGATGAACACAGTTGCAAATACGGACAGCATAGGTAAAAATAAGTACAAAGAAAGGCAGAGAGCAGAGGGCAGAAGGTAAAAATTATTAAAAATCATGCACGGGGTGGGTTTAAAGCCCACCAAAACGCAAAGCTACAGCCCTTAGGAAGTTTCCCCCGGCAGACTTTGCGCAAAGATGGAACTTGGGTGAGGATTCATGACCATTTGCGCGAATGGGTCAGAGTGGATCA
>JAQYWP010000265.1 GCA_029379285.1 Rhizonema sp. PD38 | reverse complement strand
AATCTGAGCTTCTTAAAGACGACGGTAAACCCAATTCAGAAGATGCTGAAGTGGTAGTATCGCTACAGCTTTCCAAGACTTTAACAGCGATGGGTGTGATTTTGACAACGGAGCAAATGCGTCATTGCCTAACCGAGTATGGGGAAGACGCAATGCTGGATGCTGCGGTTCAACTGAGAAAATCTGGTGTGCTTGCAAATCAGGAACAGAAAGAGGATTATTTTCTGAACTACTTGCAGAATACTGTGAGGGGTGTAGCAGTTGAGGTTGTAACCAAAAAACCGGGTATGACAGCAGTTAAGAGCGTCGCAACTGGAGGAGCTGCAACATTCCCAACGGAAATCGTGCAGATGCTGAAAAATGCTGATATTCATCTAGTCCCAGCGAAGGCGGAGAAATTGTGGGCAGCGCATGGGGAGAAGTTTGCAGAAGCGATCGCTTACGTTGATCAAAAAGCTAAAGAAGGCAAAGTTACTAACCGTGAAGGATACTTCGTGAAGTGCTTGGAGGAAGGGTGGTTAGTCAAAAAGACGGAACCTGAAAAGCGAGATCCAACTTCAATGACCGACGTACAGCAACAATGGTATGATTGGGCGTGCATGACTGGAATATGTGTCGATACTCCAGTCAAGGATTTGCCTATTAAGATGGGAGTGTTGGCAGTGTTAATTCCAATTAAAAACAGGCGACCATTTGACCCACCGTATGATTTGGTGGCGATTGATGTGGCGATGCGGGAGTATCCAATGTAAAGGCAAACAATGGTGGCAACAATTTTTAACAATCAAGTACACGGAGCTACCTTATAGGACAGGAACACTGCTATTTCTTTGTAGAATTGCCTTCAAGACGTAAGCCAGCACTGCAAAAGTTTTGTTAAGAATATTGAGGATGTTACAGTCAAGTTGAACGAATGATATCTTCTGGATGGTTTACTCATAAGTAGTTCTGCCTTTTTCAGAGTTCAAAGGAGACTGCTATGTCAAAGATGGGTGCTATTGGGCGTCAGTTATTGGGGATTGTTCTTGGTGGTGCCTGCGTTTTAGGAGCAAGTTGTGCAACAGCCCAAATTACGCCAGATAGAACTTTACCTACTAATTCCAATATCACAATCAATGGCAGTGTCTTCAATATTACTGGAGGAACGCAGGCAGGACGTAATCTGTTCCATAGTTTCCAACAGTTTTCAGTCCCGACTGGGGGTACGGCGGCTTTTAATAATGCTACTGACATTCAGAACATCTTTGGTCGGGTAACGGGTGGGGTAGTATCGAACATTGATGGGTTAATTAGAGCTAACGGTACAGCTAACTTGTTTTTGATTAATCCCAATGGGATTGTATTTGGACCGAATGCCAGTTTAAATGTAGGTGGTTCGTTTGTGGGAACGACAGCAAATGCAATTCAATTTGGGAACTTGGGTTTTTTCAGCGCTACCAATCCAGAAGCACCCTCACCATTGCTGATAATCAATCCGTCAGCATTGTTATTTAATCAATTTGCAGCAGCGCCAATTCAAAATAACTCTACTGCACCAGCACAAACAGATCCAGCGGGTTTTCGGGCATATGGTCTACGTGTTCCAGATGGTAAGAGTTTACTACTGGTTGGCGGTAACATCAACATGGATGGTGGGCAACTGAATGCTTATGGTGGAAGAGTTGAGTTAGGAGGATTAGCAGCAAGAGGTTTTGTGGGGCTAAATATAGATGGCGATAAATTGAGTTTGGACTTTCCTGCCTCTAGTCAAAGAGCAGATATATCTTTGAATAATGGCGCTGCTGCATATGTAGAAGCAGGTGATGGAGGAGAAATTGCGGTTAATGCCCGCAACTTAGAAGTTACGAAAGGAAGCGTACTGAGTGCTGGTATTGGGCTTGGCTTAGGAAATGCTGGAGCAAAGGCAGGCGATATTACGCTCAATGCTACTGGAGATATAAAGATTGATGGAAATGTAAATAGAATTGATATCATCAACAATGTTAGACGGCAAGGAATAGGCAATGGAGGTAGCATTATAATATCATCTAATTCCTTTTTTCTCACCAATGGTGCTCAACTTGACGCCTCAACATTTGGACAAGGCAGTGCTGGTAATGTAATTATCAATGCTACCAAGAGTGTTTCCTTAGATGGTAGAAGTGCTATCTTTAGTACTATAGGAAATGTTTCTGATACCCCAGAACAACGTAATGCGATTAAAGGCAATGGGGGTGATATTCAAATTACTTCACCTCAATTTTCTCTTACCAATGGTTCTCAACTGTCGGCAAGCACCTTTGGGCAAGGCAATACAGGGAATGTAATTATCAATGCGACCAAGAGTGTTTCCTTAGATGCTAAAAGTGCTATCTTTAGTACTGTAGGAAATGTTTCTGATACCCCAGAACAACGTAATGCGATTAAAGGTAATGGGGGTGATATTCAAATTACTTCACCTCTACTTTCTCTTACCAATGGAGCTCAATCTGTAGCCTCAACATTTGGGCAAGGTAATGCAGGGAATGTAATTATCAATGCGACCAAGAGTGTTTCCTTAGATGGCAGAAGTAATATCTTTAGTAATGTAGGAAATGTTTCTGATAGCACAGAAAAACGTAATGCGATTAAAGGCAATGGGGGTGATATTCAAATTACGACACCTCAATTTTCTCTTACCAATGGTTCTCAACTGTCGGCAAGCACCTTTGGGCAAAGTAATGCAGGGAATATAACAGTGAATGCACTTGATGCTGTCTCTCTTGCAGGTAATGCTGGCATCCTTAGCACAGTGGAAGTAGGGGGTGTAGGTAAAGGCGGTAATATCAATATCAATGCGGCAACCCTATCATTAATTGATGGCGCTCGACTCGCTGCCTCAACATTTGGACAAGGCGATGCCGGGAATGTGACAGTGAATGCACTAGATGCTGTTTCCCTTGCAAATGCGGAGATCTTCAGCAGGGTGGAAGCAGGGGGTGTAGGTAAAGGCGGCAATATCAATATCAATGCGGCAACACTATCATTAATTGATGGCGCTCAACTGCAAACCGCTACTCGTGGTGCAACTGATACCCAGCCAGCCGGAAGGGGGAATGCGGGGGATATCATTGTCAATGCACGTGATCGCGTTTTCTTAAGCAAAGGTGCACAGATATTCGATGGTATTCAACAGGAGGGAGTTGGTATCGGTGGCACCATTCGCATCAATACAGGATCGTTGTCCATCTCAGAGCGCTCAGCGATAAGAACTGCCTCCGGACAACAGAAGGCAGGTGATATCATCATTAATGCCCGCGATCAAGTTTCCCTAGATAATGATTCGGAAATTTTAAGTGTCGCAGATCGCGGCGACGGAGGCAACATTAGCATCAACACAAGGTTACTATCCATTGTAGGAGGTGCACAACTGTCTACTTATACTTTTGGACCATCTAAGGCAGGAGATATTTTGATCGATGCTCGAGATCACGTCTCCTTTGAAGGGGGAAGTAGTAGAGCCAGTGGAGCAGTTAGTGAAGTTGGAATGGGGGCAAAAGGTCAGGGAGGCAACATTGCGATCAGCAGTGGATCGCTAGTAGTTGATCACGCAGAAATATTAGCGCATACTTTTGGAGAAGGCAATGCAGGTAATGTTATTATCAATGCTCGGGATCAAGTTGCTTTAAGTAATATTGCTTTTATCACTGACTTAATCGAAAAGAGTGGTAACGCTAAAGGAGGAGATATTCGGATTAACACTGGAACATTAAAAGTTACTAATGTAGGACGACTTCAAGCAGCAACTCTCGGAAAAGGAAATGCGGGCAATATCGTGATCAATGCGCGAGATAGTGTTGAATTTGCAGGAAGTTCCGACAATGGACAGTTAAGTAGTCGCGTATTTACCCAAGTGCAACCAGGTGCAGTTGGTAATAGTGGTAACGTTGAGATTACGACTGGATCTTTATTCCTCAGAGATGGAGCAAACCTCAGTGCTAGTACAAACGGAAATGGCAACGCAGGCAATGTTATCATTAATGCTCGCAACAGCATCACTTTTGACCGTAGCAACGCTTCTAGCGGACTCGCTAGTTCAAGCGCAGTAGGACAGGGCGGAAATGTGTTGATTACTACTGGCTCCTTAGAACTACTTAACGGCTCGCAAATAGATGCCAGTACCTTGGGTAATGGAAATGCTGGTAATGTGGCAATTGTTGCGACGCAGCCTATTAACGTTACAGGCACCGGAGACAATGGACGTTCCAGCGCTATTTTCTCAACTACAGGTGACAACCCCACTATTCCTGGAACTGGACGCACGATTGTTGGCACAGGCAAAGGTGGTAATATCACGATTACTGCGCCAGCGCTCTCAGTTAACGAGGGTGCGGTGATTGATGCTCGAACCTTTAACGATCAACAAGGTGGTAACATTAACCTTACCCTTGGCACGCTACAGCTGCTCAACGGTGGACAAATTTTCACCACGAGCGAAAGCAGTGGCTCAGCAGGTACGCTCACTATCAACGCCAATCAAGGAGTGACGATCGCGGGCAAGGATGTTACTTACGCCAGTCGTCTACGCCAGTTTCCTAACCGTATTGTTCAAATTTCACCATATAGCAGTCTTTCGGTTCGCTCTACCGCGATGGGGACTGCTGGTAATATCATCCTGAATACGCCACGGCTAAAGCTAGACAACCAAGGCATTATTAATGCTGAATCTAACGCGGTCGATGGTGGTAACATCACTCTCAATACCGATCTACTTCTGCTGCGTCGCAATAGCACAATCTCTGCAACCGCAGGTCTTGATTCTAAAGCTGGCAATGGTGGTAACATCACAATCAATGCTCGTAATGGCTTTATTGTTGCTCTTCCTGAAGAAAACAGTGACATCACCGCCAATGCTTTCACCGGGACAGGTGGTCGAGTCCAAATCAACACTCAACGTCTTTTTGGAATTCAGTCTCGCTTCCAATTGACCCCCTTCAGTGACATCACTGCCAGTTCCGAACGTGGGGTTGCTGGCACGGTACAAATCAGAACACCCGACATTGATCCCAATCGTGGTTTAATTACCCTACCTACAGTTACCGAAGTTGCTCCAAGGCTAGTTTCCTCTAGCTGTGCCGCCTTTACAGACAGTGGTGGTAGTAAATTTACCGTCACCGGACGCAGTGGTTTACCTCCCAGTCCCGACGAACCTCTAACCAGTGACGTAGTGTGGACAGATACTCGCCTACCAGTAACCACAGCGCAGCATCAACACAAAACACACGTGGATAAACCCAAACCCCAACCAATAGCAATCATACCTCAATACGGTTCAGTTAAGACTGAAAGCGTTATTGATGATGTGAAAATGGGGAGCCTCAACTCGCTGTCCAGTACCTCTGTGCTTTGGTTTTTTAGAGCGAAACTTTGATACAGGTTTTTTTACAACCCTGGGATTAGTACGGTGAACTCGTTCGGGCAACAATGTATCCAGAATCTCTACGGTTAACCAATCGAAAAAAGGGGGAATTCTTCTGGCTGTAAGTGTTGAAATTTAGGAATAGCACGACGGATGACCCGTAATGTTCCTGTAAAACTCAGACGTAATGGTGGAATTCCAGCAGTAGTTGCGGCTTGAAACATTAACATCCTTACAGACCAATGTCCCAACAACCAGCCGTATACTTCCTGCACTACTTCTCGTGGTTTTTGGGAACGAACGTGAGTCTTTCGTCCTAAAAGGTGTATTTTCAATTCATCAATGGTATTTTCTACTTCCCAACGCTGATGATATTCTCTAGCTAACAACTCTGCTGGGAATTGTTCAATATCTAATAAGCTAGTAATCAAGCGATATGTGAGTTGTTGAGTTGGGTTTTCTGGATGCTCAATTGTATACTCAATTACTCGTACAAGTATTGGCTGAGAAGCCTTTTTTCGGAGCTTTCCTGATGGGTAGATCCTAGACAGATAGGAGCCATCTTGGAGAGGTTGTTCCGCCAGGAACTTAACATTGGCAGGTATTCTCCCTAAATAATCACACCCTTGAGAAACTGTTGTCTGTACCATTGCATAGGAATGCAAGCCCCTATCCCACATCAATAACATTCCTGCGGTGACTGAGCGTAACAACTTTAACGCTCGTACACGCTCTCCTATGCGATATGGGCATATCAAAGCATCAAAAATCAAGTGCGTGCCTGCTTCAATCAAGATCACTAACCTAACTTTTGGGAAAGCTGCAACTGTTCCAGGACGACTGCCAGGACGACCAAAAACTCTCGCATTTTCATCGCTGTCTGGGACATCGAAGCAGGTGCCATCGATGACTACAATTCTTAGTCCATTGAGAAACGCTCCTAACGTCTCTTGTGTCGCCATTGGTCGTATTAATTGATGAAATAATTGGCTCATTACCCTTGCACCTAATCGCTGTCGGGCTTGTGTAATGGCTGATTTACAAGGTACTCGCCAATATTTACCAACCTTAATCCAAGCCTCACTTAAACCATCAATCAAGTTTTTAAGTACATCCCGCATCGAGTCTTTTGACCACAAACTCATTGCTATTACAAGACTTACCACCAATTGTGTTGGTAATGAGCGCTTACGTTCTTCTTCGCTTTGAGTGTTAGCGTAGACGCGAAGCGGCTTGCCGAAGGCATCGCCTGTTCAATTGCCCTTGCTGGAATAGCCATCTCGATTGCTTTAAGTAAGTCCCCATTTTGTATATCAGGAGACACCAACGAAAAATCCCTCAGATGCACCACACTTAATTTCCATTCTTGGGAACAATGCCTAATTTACATTACTTTGAGCCTTAACTGAACCGTATTGGTTTATAACTCCTCCACGAATTGCTATACCAACAAAAATCCTGACAAAAATTATGAAATATAACTTTATCCTCAACCTTTCACTCGCAGGATGTAGCAGGTATTTTAACTTGTTGCGGATATGCGATGAGAGAAGATATTTCCTTATCAAAAGCTTTGGAGGAAATGGGCTTTGAAATTGATACTGAAGATTTTTGCACTCAGTCCGAGCTTTCTTATCTCGCCTTCCTTTGTTTAACTCAATTATTTCCTACTAGGTGAATCAATGAAGAAGAAAATTTCAGTTTACCAAAATTATGCCGATATTTAGTCAAAAAACTTGAACAAAAATTACGCAAATGATTACGCAAGAAATAAGAGAAGAAATCAAGCGCATCCAGTCAGAGTTGAAGCAAGCATTCCCCGCTAGTGCTCATCAATTTCGGGAGATACCTGGTAGTAGCAAGAAATGGGTTTTTATATCATGGCAATTGGTACGCGATCGCTTAGATGATGTTCATCCTGATTGGATCATAGATTATTCAGAGATTCAGTACCTCAACAACGACGCCGTTTGTCGTTGCGGGATAACAATTTTAGGAGTAAGGAAAGAAGCCATTGCATCCGTCCCCGTGTCGGTCCTCAGTAACAAAGGCAATGAGATGACCAGAGGATCGGCACCTGATCGTTTGATGGCAGAAGGGATCAAAAACGCCGGAGAGCAATGGGGTGTTGGTCGGTACCTGGATAACCAAAGTTTTACAATCCGCTACCTTTGGGATCGGATGAAAGAACTGGATGATGAGAAAGCGGGTGAAGTAAGACGTTTATCTGAACAGTATAAAATCCAAGTGGGGGCAAGAATTGAATCTGGACCAAAACCCAAAGAAACAGGATTTTTAAGTGCTGTTGCTGGAACTCCGTCTACGATTTCGGAAGGGCAGCAAAAACGACTTTGGGCGATCGCGAAGTCTGAAAAGTTAACCGACGAACAGGTCAAAGCTGTTCAAAAGAAACATGATGGATCTAGACAAATTAAGCAAACTGATTGGCGACATGTGCGCTGATTGGGCAGTGTTCACTGGTGCTATCAAAGAGCGAGAACACGCCCATACTTCAATTGAAAGTGCGCTCAACTTTGCTACAAGTGCAGGACAAAGTTTCACACAGACAGCATTAAATTGGATAGCGCGTCATCAAACGGTCTCAGTCACCCAATAAACTTTGCTGTCTCCTCTGGACAGTCATTGCTTGATGTTACGGTTTCATCGTTAAACAGACATGCGCGATCGCTCCTCAGCTGCACTCGGATTTCTTCTCTCTAGCTATCCAATGAAAGTATAAAGCCAATGGACTAGACCAGTGGGAGCGATCGCGCTCACAATACATAAAGAGCGATCGCTTTTACTACAATGCTTATACAGCGAAAGAAATCTTCCGCAAGCTTTGGGAATTAATCAACACAGCATATGTTGTGGGGTTTCGTTTTCTATTAAAGTGTCGATTCATTCCGCGCCCAGGCGCTCTATATCTGAAATATACGCAGTAACAACCATGAGCGCCTTAGTTAATCAAACTCAATTCGATGTAGAATTCGCTTCACTCAACAATTTGGCAAAGAATCTTCGGATCGCTGGTGCCAAGTTTTCAGTCAGAAGGGTAGGACAGAAGCATAGAATCACTGTACTGCAAAAACCCGGCATTGCTTTGGAGGAAATCATCAATTACACCATAGGGAAGATTAGAGACAGCATCGATACTCCCAGCCAGCCTAGTGATGTACAAAGGGAAGAAACAACGGACACGCCCAATTCTCACGAATTAGCAGTTCCTCTGGAATTTGAAGCGCCTCAAGAGTTAGTGATCGCTCCAGCATTGGCAAGCTCTACAGAACTTCTTAGCTTAACACTGGAGAAACTAAAGAAGCTTGCCAAATTACACAAAATCATTGGTTTCTCTAAGTTGAAACGGGAAACTTTAGCATCAAAACTAGAAGGATTAGTAACCAAAGAGCAACTTGTTTAAAACGAAGATAACCCCAAGTCATTGATTGTGCTTGGGGTTATTTGCTGACTCTCGCGATCGCCTCAAAAAATCCTATCTTTCTCAGTAAATAGTGGCATCTCCAAGCGCTACCGCGCCATTCTTTTGAGAAAAACATTGATTCTTTGGACAATCCGTATGTATATCAACAAAGTAGATTTAGTTGGTCGCGCTGGACTTGACCCAGAAGTTCGGTATTTTGAGTCCGGTGCAATGAAAGTTAGTTTGAGTCTCGCCGTCAAACCTCCCTACAAAAGCGAATCCCCGTTGTGGTTCGATCTAGAACTTTGGGGAAACATTGCCCAGGTGGCAGCAGACTGGGTAAACCAAGGATCCACCATTGGAGTAACCGGGGAACTGGTTTTCGACAAATGGACTGACAAGAATACAGGCGAGTTAAGGGAAAAACCAATCATTAAAGTAAACAACCTGGAACTCATCAGTAGTCGTAAATCGACTGAAGCTAGTAGCAATACTGAAGTAGAAAATTACTAACGTGACGTGAACCTAAGCACTCCTCAGTCAATCTTGAACGAGGAGTGCTTAATGTTTAAAGCGCAAGAGCGCAATATCAATGAAAATTCATCATAAAGTATCATGATTAACTCAACTCAAACCATCCGTATTT
>JAQYWP010001291.1 GCA_029379285.1 Rhizonema sp. PD38 | reverse complement strand
ATATTGAAATTCCCGCGCATTCATTCCCCTGTAAGCTCTCCCCCTCTCTCTAAACTACTTTGTCTCCATCCAATTCTCACCTGCACGCACATCAACAACTAAAGGTACACTTAACGATACAGCACCTTCCATTGCGGACTTGATTTGCGGTTGTAATTCTTCCCATTCATGTGGGGGAACTTCAAATACCAATTCATCATGAACTTGTAACAACATGTGGGCTTGATAATTCTGCAAAACCTCACGTAGTTTTACCATAGCAATTTTGATAATATCAGCACTGGAACCTTGAATTGGTGCATTGGCAGCAGCACGGAGTAACCCAGCATCGTAAACACCTAAATTCTTAAGTTTGCTGAGATTAATATCTTCTAGTTTATTACCTTTAAAAGCACGTAAGCTATTGCTGGTAAAATCAAAATATCGACGACGTCCAAGAATCGTTTCAACATAACCTTGGGAGATGGCTTGTTTCTTTACATCTGCTAAATATGTAAAAACTTGAGAATAACGTTCATTAAATCGCTTAATAAACTCGTTAGCGCTAACTTTGTCTATGCCAGTTGAACGTGAAAATCTGACAGAACCCATCCCATAAATCACGCCAAAGTTGATAGTTTTTGCTAACCGCCGTTCGTCTGGTGTTACATCTTCTTTCTCAAAAATCAGCCGTGCCGTTACAGTATGAATATCCTCATTTTGCCGATACGCTTCAACCAAAATTGGCTCTTGACTCAGGTGAGCTAAAATCCGCAACTCAATTTGCGAGTAATCAGCAGCTACTAATAACCAGCCAGGTTCTGGTAAAAACGCTTTCCTAATTTTGCGACTAAAAACAGTCCGAATGGGGATATTTTGTAAGTTCGGATTGGAAGAAGATAACCTGCCAGTGGATGTCGCCGCTTGATTAAAATCGGTATGGACATGCTGAGTGTCTTTCCGGACTAATTTTGGTAATGCATCCACATAAGTTGATTTCAGTTTAGACAGGGTACGATACTCAAGTATGGCATCAACAATACCGATTTCATCAACTTCTTGCAGCCTTTCTAATGTTGCGGCATCTGTAGAATAACCTGTTTGTATTTTCCGAGAATACTTAGTGCTTAACCCTAACTTTTCAAATAATATCTGGCTCAACTGTTTGGGAGATCCCAAGTTGAATTTTTCTTCAGCAAGATCGTAAACTTGCTGTTCAAACTTGGCCAAATCTATTTCTAACTGTTGGGAAATTTCTTTCAAGTAAGCTGTATCTATCCGAATTCCCCGGTATTCCATTTCCGCTAACACTGGTTCCAACGGCTGTTCCACATCTACAAGAAGTTTATCCAACGCTGGAATTTTTTCCAGTTGCTCGCGTAGTTTTGAGACAAGTTGAAATGTGACATGCACATCCATTCCGCAGTAATCTGCTACGCTAGAAATATCTACATCAGCTATAGTTTTGCCACTTGGAACTAAGTCAGTATAACTTTTCGCGGTCAAACCCAAGTAACGCCGGGCTAAGTCACCTAAATTATGAATTCCATCTGGATTTAAAACATAACTTGCCAGCATGGAGTCAAATACAACTCCTGCCAGAATTATTCCTTGACACCGTAAAACTAAACGGTCAAACTTAGCATTTTGTAAAGCCTTAGGATAGTCAGTACTTTCTAAAATTGGACGCAGTGCTTTCAAGGCAACGTCCAAACTCAAATTCTTGCCATCTTTATGCCCGAGAGGAATATAAGCGACTTCATCTGGTTGGCTTCCCCAACAGCAGCCAATTCCCACTAAAGTTGCATCCCGTGGTTCTAAATCGCTCGTTTCCGTGTCCCAAGCAACAGGTGTTTCCGTGCTGGTAAATTGTTGGAGATGCTTCACCAATTCAATGAGTTTGGCTTCTGTATCAACGATCTGTGGTGTAATCACAGAAACAGGTTGCTGTTGTTCTGCATCTGTTTCATCAGCACTGAAAAACCACAAATCACTATCTTCGTTTGTCGGGGGTGAGGTGTCGTTTGTTTCCTCAACTGTACTACCACCAAACTGTTGTTGAAGTTCGTTAATTTTATCGAGGAAAGACTTGAATTCTAAATTTTCTAAAATAGGAATGAGGTGATCTGTGTCGAAGCCTTTTAAAATACAGTCTTCTAAATCAACTTCTAGGGGGACATCAAGAACAATACTTGCCAAATATCGAGACTTTTCAGCGTCTTCTTTCCCTGCTTCTAATTTTTTCTGAACTGCACCTTTGATTTCGCTCAAAGAGGAGTAAATCTTATCAAGGGAATCGTAGGTATTCAGCAACTGTACTGCTGTTTTTTCCCCAATTCCCCTCACGCCAGGAATATTATCTGATTTGTCGCCGCAGAGGGCTTTAAAATCTACGACTTGGGAGGGGAAAACCCCCAGTTTTTGTTTGACTTGTTCTGGACCAAATTCAGTTATGCTATTTGTCGCACGCTTCAGTGCATCTGGACTAAAGTATAAAACGCTAATTTCTTTTTTAGTATCGATCAGTTGGAACAA
>JAQYWP010001290.1 GCA_029379285.1 Rhizonema sp. PD38 | reverse complement strand
TTCAATATTCTTAAGTCAAAGAATGGTTTTGAAGTAACTTCCAGGTAGCCGCAATATCATGTAATCTTTTTAAGCCACGCCAAATCGTCTTTACACCTGGTTCTCCGTCACGATTTCGCCCTAAAAAACCTCCAAGTTTTGCAATCATTCTCACCGCTTCACGTAGAGAAGGTGGTATTTTTGGGGGATGAGAACTTTGTGAATAGGTAATACATAATGCTTGCCATTCATGGGTTTCTAAAACTGTATCGCACGGAGTATTTGGATGTATTCGCGCTTCATAAGTTAACCAGAGTAAACGCCATGCTACAATTGAATAAGTTGCTAGCGCCATGTGGATACGACGTCCAGTTTCTAACTGTAATTTTTCGATTCCACAGCCACTCTTTAATGTATAGTGATAGCGTTCAATTAACCATCGATACGTGTACCAACACACACACTGCGCCGCCTCTTCTAAATTCTTAATCTCAAGACTAGTTAGCAATAACCAATTAATCGGATTGACTTCTTCTGGCGGGTCTTCTTCTCTTGCTAAAATCACTTGTAACTTTACAGGATTTAGCTGCTTTCTTCTAATAACCCAAGTTGCTAGTTACAGATTTAGGTGGGTTTCCTGTGTCAATTAAGCAATAAAATCCCCTCCAGAGAGAAAAGATAGGAGGGGAATATGCTTAATGAAATAATTACCATCTATGCTATCATCGACGACTTGTTAAAGGCGATCGGACATGATGAGGACTGCCGCCGTGAAATGAGTGATGCTGAAATTATGACAACGGCAATAATTGCAGCCCTATTCTTCAGTGGTAATCATAGCATGGCTTGCAGCTATATGAAAGATCATAATTTAATCCCAGATATGTTAGAAAAATTACGTTTCAATCGTAGATTACACAGCATTTCAATGTTGATGAACGATTTATTTCATCAAGTAGGGATGATACTAAAAGAAACTAGTGATTGTACTGAATATCTTTTAGACTCATTCCCTGTAGCAATGTGTGATAATATTCGTATTTTCAATGTGAGGTTAATTAAGTCAGAGGAATACAGAGGTTATATTGCATCTAAAAAACGTTACTTTTATGGGGTTAAAGTCCAGTTATTGACCACTAAAAGCGGAATTCCAGTAGAATTTGTGTTTTTACCAGGTAGCGCCTCTGATGTGCGTGCATTGAACGCCTTACCGTTAAATCTACCACCAGGGAGCGAAGTATATACTGATGCGGCATATACCGATTATACTGCCGAAGATGACCTCAAAGAAAGTGACAAAATCTCCTTGAAAGTCATGCGAAAAAAGAATTCCAAGCGTCAAGATGAACCGTGGAATCAGTATATCAAGCAACATCTTAGGCATTACATTGAAACAGTGTTTAGTAGCATCACTCGTGTCTTCCCAAAATCAATTCATGCGGTAACGTATCAAGGATTTTTACTGAAATTAGAAGCATTTATTTTTGCATTCACTCTTCGACAAGCATTTATCAAATGAGTCACACTTAACACTTTTAAAATAATCATATACTGATACCTTCGATTGAGTCGAGTTGGCGATTGCGCCGAAGCGCAATCGCCAACTCGCCATGTGCGATCGCCTGAAATAGTAGACTTGTATTTGATAACCCGCAACTTAGGTTATTATGGGTAATTTGACGGACATCATATTACGCACACTCTACGAATGTCTTCTCTGCAAGACGCTACGCGTTCGTCAAGAGACGTGGCGTCAGTCAAGACGGTTCAATAAATTACAGCGGTTTTCACATAGAACTACACCTTTTGTAAGGGCGAACGGCCGTTCGCCCCTACGAATGTGCTCTATTTACCAGAAAATGGCTGTAAGCGTTGTGGCTATTTTTGCGAAATTCCTGATTTTGTTTGTAATTTATGGAATTTTTCTAAAATGTGTTATGATAAATAAACGAGCGCACGCAAAACTAGTAAAAAAAATTTGCCTCTTCATATCCTAGCAGTCCAGTGAGCTAACAATGTGCCTGCAAAAAAAAATTTTAAGCTCGCTCCGTTCGCAAGAGAAAAAAAGAAAAATGCAAGGTGCAAGAGGGCAAAGGGCTAAAGAGTCCTAGCCGCCGCACCACCACACACCACCCGAAAACCGTTGATGTCGATGCCGTTTTCGGCATAAGACCTGCCGCGACAAGCAGAACGACAGTAATCAGGATCGTTGCCCCACGAACCACCGCGCAGCAGCCGGAAAAGATTATCATTATCACTTGACCACACGCTTCCATCTTTGGGAGCTTTCCTGTAATTATCATGCCAATGGTCGGCACACCATTCCCAAACATTCCCGTGCATATCGAATAAACCAAAGGCATTTGCTACGCTAAAGCTACCAACAGGTGTTGTTTCCCGGCGGTAAATTCCTTTGACACCAGCACCGTAAGTCAAGCTAGCGTTATAGTTTGCTAACTCAGACGTTATCGTCTCACCAAAGTGAAATGGAGTCGTCGTACCTGCACGAGCTGCATATTCCCACTCAGCTTCACTT
>JAQYWP010000264.1 GCA_029379285.1 Rhizonema sp. PD38 | reverse complement strand
TAAGAACTATTGATTAGGAAAGTTTACTAAACATAAATAGGAATTACTATTATTAAGTATAATGAAAGAGTGAAGATTAATAGGTAATCATTGCTTCTTATTGAGAATATCCTCGGCTCGGATTTTACCTTCTCAAATATCTTTTTTCTTTATTATGTATTATTTTATTCTCTTTAAATTCATTTATTACCGTAATAACCGCTTGTGACAGTTATGGGTGCGGAACGTGGGTTTTTTTCTTCTGCTCGACATAATTTTTCCTTACTATTTGTAAAGAATAATACACCGAATTGAATATCCATTTCAACATTATCCCTTACGTTTAAGAAGGCAGCTATGCTGCTATGCTGAGGGCAGCTATGTATCCCCATAACACTCAGTCAGAGGATTTAGTCTTGACGCAGTATTTCTTGCGAAGTCTGCCGGGGGAAGCTTCCCCCGGCGAGCTTCGCGTGCTACGCCAGAGCGAAATACATATTTTCTTTGTTTTTCATAACTAAAGTTAGGGGCTTTAAACCCCTGTGGCAGAAGAGCACTTCCATTGGATCTCTTCCCTTCAGCATTGCTGCCGTCTGCCCTCTGCCTTTCTTTATAAAATCAGATCCTTAATTAAGTTTTTTCCTTACCCAGTCAGGCATTAATTCCTTTCACCCTGACAAGCAGGAGCGAACGTACAGTTTTATCTTTGACGAATTCTTTAAATCAACGTATCATTTTACTTCAGAAAAAGCAGCCCTTGCTCATTTAGCCTTTACCAAACTAGGATAGACAAGAGCAATATAATTGAAAAACACCCTTATTTTACCATCTTTTGCAGTTGATATCCAGTTGTGAGGGCAAGCGAAAAAGGGCTGCTGCTTACAACTTAAGAGGATAATGCAACGAATCAAACCAGGAGTTCCAACTCATACCGACTTTGTAATAACGCTGTTCTCTAGATTGATATCTGTCGCATCGTATTTAAAAAACGCTCAATTACACAGACTACATGGACTACAGTTAGTGATTAGAAGCCACGCTATCACTCCCGGTATAGAAATCCTTGAAGTAGAAGATGACAGAGAACGGCATAAGGCAGGCTGCGGGGTGCAGAAGGTAATACGTATTAATATTAACTTCCGTTATTGGTATAGAAGCTCACCTTTAAAAGAAAAAACAATCTTGAAGCTCCGCACGAGGTATAAATTGTCTTTATTTCAAATCTATGATATAGCGAGTGGACATTTTTTGACGAATGCCTCTCCACAATTGCTCCTGAGCAAAGCCCAAGACTTCATTGCTCTATACCTTCTGACGAATGAAAGTGATGCGGCGCTTGTTATATTGCCCGACTTGGTTGTAGGAGGTGTAGCATGATTATCACTACAAGTTTACTCACCCCACGCAAACGCAACAAATTTGAGAGTTTTGACAAGTTTAAGTTGTGTACACGTCTTCAATTTATTGAAGGCAGTGGCATAGATCCAGAACTCTTTGATGCCTGTATCAAGTTTCACCAGGATGTGGAGTTTAATGACGGGCATGATGTAAGCACCCCAATACATGACGCTATGGGTTGGGAATTTAAGCGATTCGGGCATTTCTCAAACGAACCTGTGTACGCTGCATTTCTCATGAATGAGGATGGTAGCATATGGCAAGCTGTGGTTAGTCTGTGGGATGAAGAGCGGCAACGATCATATAGATATCTTGCACCTAAAGGAAACGGGGATCGGGCATTCCTTCCGCCGATCCCAGCAGAATTGAGAAAGCGGATAGGCAATAAACATGGTATCGAAGTGCCTCTGGAAGGTAGTTTCTGGAAGTGGGTTGAAGATATTGATATTTCGAGAATCGTTACTGAAGGAGGAAAGAAAGGTTTGTGCGGTTTGTCTAACGGATACCTGACAATTGCGCTGTATGGTTGTAGCTGTGGAGCTAAAAATAAAGACGATCTTGACAGATATGTAAAACCATATCTCATTAGTGATCTAGAGCGCTTTGCTGCTGAAGGTAGTCGATGGCTTTTTGCTTTTGACCGTGATGAAAAACAAAAAGCTAAGATATCGGTAGCCGGTGGCAAGAAAAAATTAAAACTTGCTTTAAATGCAGCCTTATGCTCCTCTGAAGATATGATGTGGAAAGCAGAGGATGGAAAGGGGTTGGATGATTTTGTGGTAAACAACGGTAGTGGAACACTTGATGCGGCATACCAAAAGGCGATCGCCCGTCTTGAAAAGCTGTTTACTAGCGAAAAGGAACTTACTCAAAAAATCCCACCAGCAGACAAGGTAGCGCGTAGAATAGCGGAAGAGTACTGCAATCTCCTCGCATACAACAACGAAATTGGGCAGTGGATGCGATATGAAGCAGATTTACCCGGTTGTTGGTTACCAGAAACGAATGAGTTTATAGAGTCTATCATTTATCTTATCCTGAGTAGTAAGGGTATAGAAGGGTATGGCTCCCCCAGCTACATCAGCAACATCGTTAAAATTCTCCGTCATCAAATGATTGAGCGTAAGTGGTGTGAGCCATTGCCTAAAAAGCTATTACCATTTACCAACGGAGTGCTTGAAGTTGCCACTCTTAAACTACTGCCTCACTCACCCAGATACCGTCTTACCTGGCAACTGCCACGAGAATACCACCCCACAGCTACCAACTGGTCAAGAATTGATACTTTCTTAAATCATCTTACCAATGGTAATGAAGCTATAAAAGAACTATTAATTTGTTACTGTAACGCTGTCTTAAAGGGACGCTACGATCTACAAAAATTCCTACACTTGATTGGATTGGGTGGCACAGGTAAGGGTACGTTTGCCCGGTTAGTCACAAGCTTAATCGGTGTGAACAATGTTCTGACAACTTCCTTAGAAGATTGGTGTAGCAACAGATTTGAGAGTGCGAATGCCTACTGCAAGCGCTTAGTACTGTTTCCAGATGAGGACAAACAAACTGGTAAATTGGGTAAATTCTTGTCGCTAACTGGAGAAGATTTGATTCGGGCAGAAGAAAAAGGTAAGAAAGCTTTTCAATACCGTTATGATGGCATGGTACTGGTACTCTCCAACCTCCCAATCTTTACCGGTGACTCGGCAAGTCGTGTAAAGCGACGGGTAATTGCCGTTCCGTGTAACAACCCTGTGGCAATTCAGGCGCGACGTAACTTAGAAGCAGAGTTTGAGCCAGAATTAGCCGCGTTTACCAATTATATACTTAGTATCTCAGATGAACGCGTCAAGAGTGTACTGTTGGGACTGAAAGAAATTCCAGAATGCACTCTAGAATTTTGGGAGAACCGCATCCGGGTTGATTCCATCGCTGCTTGGCTCAACAACCACGTCATCTACGATCCAATGTCAGAAACACCCATTGGGTGGGATCGCCATGAGGGTGAAAACGGCGCAAGCATCACCACATTATTTGGTTCATACAATCACTACTGCCGACAAGTTGGTGACAAGCCCAACTCTCATAAGAACTTCTCCCCTGATGTCTTAGAATTATGCCGTACTGTCTTGGGATGGGAAGTTGAAAGGAGAGTCACCAAGACAGATAAGTTTATCTGCGGCTTGCGCTTAAGAGTAGACGGACTAGATGACCACATTTCTACCCAAGACTATACTCTCATAAAACGGGTAACAGTTGGTAATGGCTGTAATGACAGCTTTAGTGACGGTGCATAATCTATACAACCCACCCAAGCTCACTCGTTCTATTTCTGATATAGGTGTAATCTTTGATGCTGACAAGCCTCTCGTACTCCTTCGGGGAAGCAAGCTACAAAGCAGTGTCTTTGCTACTGAGAAGAGAAGGCTTCGCACTCCGTCTTGATATCTTCCAGGGCAAACGCACATTAAAGTGGCACAATAAAGGTTGAATATTGGATGAATATATGCTCTCTACTATAGAAAAACGACAAGGACAGTCAGGACAAAGACATAGAAAAGGCTAAGGGATATTGGCAGATTTATCAGGAGGAACAGGATGAGCAGGAAACTGAGAAACCATGACGAGGTTGTGCTTGAGCAGCTGCTGAACCCGGAAATGGCAAAGTCTTACCTGGACGTTGCTCTTGAAGAGTACGAGCAGGATGGAGATTTGGCGTTTTTTCTGGAAGCACTGCGAAACGTGGTGGAAGCCCGTTCGGGAATGACGAACCTTGCGGAAAAAACAGGATTGAATCGCCAGAATCTTTACCGGGTATTGTCCCCTGAAGGCAACCCGGAACTGCGAACCATCAGCCTTATTTTGCACAATCTCGGCTATCGCCTGAGTGTGCAACCGATTCATACCGTTTCACTTTAAAGTTGATACATTTGGGTAAGCAGGGGAGGCAGGGGAAGCAAGGGAAGCAGGGGGAGTGAATTGTATCAAAATTTTCGTGAAATGGTATCAGTCGTCATCAGGGTGTAGTGAACTGCAAACGTAAACGCCCAAAATCGCCTTTTTTGCGGTTTTATAGATCTAATCAACCTAATGATTAATATCGTTTATGGGTACTTTCACGATTATTTTACTCAGATGAGAAATGAGCGATCGCGCTTAAATCCGATAATTTCATTTGCACCATAAGCTTCGCTTTTTGTCAATGTATTTTTGTAAAATTTAGATGGGTTTGTCGTGAATCGCGATATCAGTCATCAAACCCTCTTTGATCTCGCGTCCTCATAATCCCAGTTATGCCACAGAGCGATCGCGAACGAGCTACTTAAGCAATTCCGATATTTACTCCTCAAATAGGCGATCGCCCTTATGCAACCGATAAGCCATTTGATAAGTTTGTGCTTGACTTCGCATCGTCGGTGAGTGAGAAGCAAGATACCTGGCTGCAGCAACTAGGACGTTCACACCAACTGAAGTATCATTTAATAACGAATACTGGCGAAAAGCTGCTTCTAGTTCTTGAATCACATGGAAGTCTCGATTTTCCCGCAGCATCAACTTACCCAACATTGCCATGAGTCGCTCAGAAGAGCCGCCACTGTAAAGGTACTGAGCAACCAACTGACTTACTTCATTTACCTGCTGCTGACGATCTAATAAATCCGGTAATTGCTCAAGTATCTTTTCTGGATTCTCCGCTAAATCTTTTGGTTCTGGGAGTCGTGCTGGTGGCACGTTTAAAAAGCGATTGAGATACACGCTCATTGCGGCATCGAACACACCTCTGAGTAATTCTGGTGACGGAACTCGTCGTAATCCTTGATGTACCGCATTGGCAAAAGTGAAGGGATGGTGTGCCGTATCCCAATCCCCGTGATCATTGTTGGTATGAAAGCGAGCAACACGGAGGGCTGCGGTGTAAGTCACAACTCCTATGAGCTCAAGAGGAGTACAACCGTCTCTTAAAGCTGTCAAAAGTGCATCAGCGATTGCAAAGGCATCCTCACCTAACAGAATAGGAACCAACTCATTTCTACCTAACCAAGTTCCCCACTGCAGTTGTCCTTCTGACAAAACTACAGGTAACCGCTCAAAAGCCGATTCTAGAATTTCCACCAAATCCACCGGATAACGCCAGGAATTTGATTCTTCCAGACGAGAGGCGTTCGTTAAACCAGAAATGAGACTTGCTAGAACAGACTCTGCGCCTTGCCAATTTACAGCATCAAGAGCTTCCAAAGCTTTGTTAATAGAGTCCAGTGTATGACCAGCATCAATATAGCGGTGGTCAGTGGCAGCAGTAAATAGCATATCTGCAATTTGCTGTCTGTCTACACCCGAGCGAATCGCCGTCACCAAGCAGCGTTCTGCTGCTTCACGATCGCGCCGCTCAATAAAGGAGCGAAACCATCCCTTGAGGCTATCCAATTCAATAGTAGAATTGGGCAATGGGTGAACAACAAAGTGCGGCGGCGCACTTGCACTATCACGGGCGACTGCGGAAAGTCCCTGATAGAGAGCGCGAGGCTTGTCTTCTGCATCTAAGTAAGGCAGTAGGTTCATCATACAAGTGTGGATAGTTAAACCTGTACTCCAACCTGACATGCTATAACGAGTTCCAAATTCCAATCCTATCTGGAATGGTTCAGTAGCATCTCCTCCCATATCAAGCAAGGCAATTACAGATTTAGCAATAACTAGAGAAATGCCCTGTTCTAACCCATCTTGAAGCCGCTGACGTTGATGTGCGTGAGAGTCAACTTGGGAAGCCAAATTTACCCATACGAACCCATCTTTAATTTCCACTTCGTAGGCACGTACATCATCTGCCCAGGAATCGAAAGTTCCACCACTCGCGAGATCAAAGCGGGCATAATGCCAAGGGCAAGTCACAATTCCATCTTTACATGTGCTGCCTTGAAGAGGAAAGCCCATATGAGGACAACGGTTATCTATTGCATAAACTTTGTTATCAGAGTAAAAGAGGGCTATTGTATGCTTTTCTATATGAAGGAGCAAGCTGCCTGCGGTTTGAACATCCGCTAGTTTAGCAGCACGAACATAGTAATCTGCACTTGTTGAGGTTTCAAAAGTTTGAGTCATATTCAGAAGTGGAGTTAGAAAGAGCGCTTTTATAAACTCCTACTTCTTACTGTGACAAATTTTTATAGGTTTGAGCAAGCATTAGTCATAATACCTGACTTTTCACCGGATGTGGAAAGCTCCTCTAAAGTCAGCTTCCCTGCACCCCTTTTGTCTCAACGAATAAACGTCTTAACTGAACCGTATTGCGCTATATCCTCTAACTCCCTTTTGACATCTTCTGAGTCAACGAAGTATCTTTCTCCAGTGACTTTATCCTCATTTCATCCAGCGTCCTAGTAAAAGACGAATAAAAATTTTAACTGGGTTCCAAAAACCTCAATGACCATTACCATTTTTGCTCAATAAACACCTCCTTTTTTTTAAACAACTGGGGACACTAAATGTCCCCATATTTATTGTAAACTATTTGTGCGATAAACGTAAACTACTTATTTAGGAAATTTTCGCATTTTTTAGTAGCAATTAGAATTAGCTCCCCAGACGCGATCGCATCCAGCAACTGACCTGTTGACCCTTCTTTATCATAAATATATCCCAGTATTTGTGCAATTTCTTTCAGTTTATCTCCCGTTCCAGGTGCAACCCGTGCATGAAGATTAGTGCGGTCTAACTTCTTCCTTCCTGCCATAAGTGTTAACCATATTTCAGACTAAGTGGTTTACATCTATAAGATAGCAAGAATTAAGTGTGAGCGATACGGCGCACAGGAATTACCTGCGAGCATCGCATCCATCAACACTACGGACTCGCGCTAGTGCTATGTGAAAACGGGAGCAACGCGACTACACAGCACGGGTTCAGGGCATTTTCGTAGACACACGCTACCGACGAGGTTATTTTAGATGGTCTAAAGCATCTCCCTTGGTCAATTGCTCCGCAACTGTAGATCAATGGAGAAGATCAAGCACAAGTTGGCGATCGCGACAATAAATTAGCAATTTATACTAAAATATTCAGTATTTATATTAAATAGTTTATAAGGAACAATACCACGAAGAGTGTTTGTTTATATCATTTAAATCTGATGGCAACATAGGTGCTGTATCCAAACAGAGTTTATGCAGAAATTGCATTTCAAACTATATTTCCCCATTTAGTAATTGTACCTGATTTTACAAGATATTGAACGTCTCAGAGAATCAGCATGTAAGTCTTGGAATTGACATTCGCTCTTTCCAGGTGCAAGATCTGAGATACCGAAGGTATGGTGGTTTTCAATCAATGGGGATTTAAGCCTTTATTGTATTGTCGTGAAACTGCTGCTCTCTGCTTCCAGCATAGCTGCCTTTCTTTTTGACAAGAGATTCATGTATTGCAAACATTATTGAAATTGGTATAAATTTTGTTAACTAGCTGATTTTCGAGACTTTGTATAGTATGAGTTTAATGTGATGGCATAAAAGCTAAAACACGTGCCAGACTACCAGAACCACTAACGATTGGTAAGCCACCCACAACAAGCGTTGCTCCTTTTGGAGGTAGTTTCTCCAATCCACCAAGACATTCGAGAATTATGCCATTACTAGCATAAATGGCGGAACTCGCAGCAAAAGAGCGATCACGACCTGAATCGACACCGTGAGTATCAGTACCTAGTCCAGCGATTTGACGCCTACTCACTAGAAATTCAACAGATGCAGCACTAAAACCAGGCCAGTGAAACACACCAAGATTATCCTGATTGATAAAGGTTTTTGAATCAAGCCATTTTTCTTGCTACCCTGTAAACAAAATAACAATGCTACCTGATGGAACTTCACCATTTGCAGTTTCCCACATCTGTACGTCTTCAACTGAAAGACAGTAGTCTGCATCTTGTACCGCTTTCTGTTGAATATCAATAACAACTGCCGGAGTAACCAGTTTTTCGACTGGAACTTGCTCTGCACTTGTTGCTCCAATGATAAAAGAGTTTGGCGTTGCCCAATGTGTACCGCTATGCTCTCCAATTGCAATTCGGTTGATGAAGTATCCATCTTTGGCAATTGTTGCCCACGGTTGAATTTCAACCTGAGGATCTCACAACCAGATTGGAATAGTTGATGTTATGGGTTGGGTGAGATCGAAAACAAGCCATTCTTTCAAGGATAGAGCTTGAGTTTTAACCTGAGATGCACGGGTATTTACGATTAAAAGTATACTCAATAATATTGACAGCGTAATGATAATCCAAATTGTTAGTATTAACAACATATAAGAGAAAAGGCATTGCTGATTTAAAGTATGCCCAGTTTACCAAATTAAATTATTGGAACGCTCTACTCCAATGAGAGCATGTCCGTTAAATTACCCATAAAAATGAGACATTCCCCCAAACCCTCCAAAGCAAGCGGGAAGGGGAAACGAATAGCAGCTAGGAGCGGGGTGGGGTCCTCCGGTATTAAGGTTAATTTTCCGGACATGATATGACAGAGCAATTTGTCATACTTTCTAAGTAGTTAAATATAGCGCAGGATTTTGCTTACCCCCAAGCCACGCACAATCAATATACCGTTCCTGATTGACTGATAATAAAATGAGGGTTTCCCGACCTATGGCTCTGGCGTTGGAAACCCCTAAGATGAGCCACTGCTACAGGAGGGTCAGCCCGACCTAGGCATGTGGCGTCCGCGCTGGCTTAACATAAACTGGACTTAAAACAATTTCATGTGAGCGAGGATTTGGTTTTCTCAAAGACCCCTTATTTCTTACCGAGAGTGTTTTTATAAAATTGCCGGAAAGAATAGAAGCGATGGCGATGTTAATGGGATTGTGTTTATTAGTTTACACTTTAGCTCAAAGACAGTAAAAAAATAACTGGGCTTTTCCGTAAATACAAATCAACAGAGCAAAACTAGGATAAAATTGTCTCAAACAGCAGAACTTGAAATGGATTGGCAATTTTCACGTCGTTTATTTCTTTTACATCTGTTATTGTTAGCAGTGAGTGGATGTCAATCAACATCAAGCTATGAAGGGGAGTTAACTG
>JAQYWP010001289.1 GCA_029379285.1 Rhizonema sp. PD38 | reverse complement strand
CCTAAATGCAAGACAAGCCATTTTTAGATATTTCATACTGAGTACCTGATTTAACAAATATCCTCACCCTCCACCTTTTAGTACTTCTGAGGAAGTTGACCTTATGCAATTTTGCGAAAAGGAAGTCCCTTATTTCTCTGCAACCTCACCATGCTCTCAAAAACTATATATCCTCCATGGGAAATGGCACCTTCTACAACAGTTATGGCGGTAGATAGATCTAGTCGCACTAGGTGGAGAAATCCAAAATAGTCTTAGAGGTGGAATCGTTTGTACCCCTTGTTAGGTCAACAATCTGAACAACCAGCAATCACCTACTTGTTGCGATCGCTCAAGGACAAATAAAGTATTCTTATGATTTAAGCAGGAGATCTGCCATCTGTTCAATGTAAAAGTGCAGTGACAAATGACAGACAAACGCGTCATTACAAAAGACGAGCATCACGCTGCGTCAAACTTGCTTGCTATGATGTTTTCATAATAATGTTGTCAACTAAACCGTAAGCTTTTGCTTCTTCTGCCCCCATGAAAAAGTCGCGTTCTCAGTCTTGTTCAATTTGTTCTTTTGATTTACCAGTATTAGCCGCAAGTATACTGTTAATTGATTCTCTAAGAGCCAAAATTTCTTGAGCTGCTATCTCAATATCGCTAGCTTTCCCCTCAATACCTCCTGATGGTTGACGGATGCTAATTCTAGCATTAGGCAGAGCATATCTTTTGCCCTTGGTTCCTGAAGAAAGTAAGAATGCTCCTATTGCGGCAGCAGTGCCGATACAGACAGTACAAACATCTGTACGAATTTGGTTCATGGTGTCGTAAACAGCCATCGATGCCGTTACAGAACCTCCAGAACTGTTAATATACAAACTGATATCTTTTTCTGGAGCATTAGCATCAAGAAACAACATTTGTGCGATTATCAAGTTAGCAATCTCTTCTGTCATTTCACCTCTAAAAAAGATAATTCTCTCTGCTAGCAATCGAGAATAAATGTCAAAATTTACATTTCCTTTTTCCGATTGTTGAATAACTATAGGGAGGTTATTTTGATAAGAAAGTTTCATGTCTGCATTTTCTCCAAAATTTGATTTTGTGATCTTAACTGCCACTCCCGAACAGCCAGAAGAATACCTAATTTACAGCCGTTTTCAGATAAATGAACCACACCGTTTGTAAGGGCGAACAGCTGTTCGTCCCTACGACTATGATCGATTTACGTAAAGCTCGCGGGAGAGAGACTTCTCTCCCGCAGACTTTACCTGAAAATTGCTGTAATAAACCGCTCTCTCGCTGTGGATGCTGTTGTAAATCAAAAAGAAAACAGGTAATTTGGCACTCAGCAAGGAGAGTCATCTAGCTGTCTCCCCCACTAGATAATAAGCTTGTTTTGGTTCTTGTCAGCTTTTGGTGATCAACACGGGAACTCGTTTTAAGGCAGAGGGCAGGAGGCAGAAGGCAGAAGGTTTCCAAACCTTCTACAGCAGTAACTTCGGACATTTTCCTTTCTTTCCCTTCTGCCCTCTGCCCTCAGCATAGCTGCCTTACCCCCAAGCAAGATCACCAAATTCTGCCAAGAGCCCTTGTTTTTGCTGTAAGTAATCATCATCTCCCCTACACCTCACTTTGCTCAAATACTCCCAATGCACCAAGACGAATAGTCAAAAGTTCCACTTCAGTAATTGCTTTATGAGGACCATTTTGAGTATATGCAGGCGTAAACCAGAATGTTCCTTGCGTACATTTGTGTTCGTTAGTTTCTATAGTACCTTTCAAGACGTAGACATATTCATCACAGGGATGAATGTGAATTGGAATGACAGTGCCAGCAGCCATTTTTAAGCGATGAATTGAGCCTTGCGGAACTGGTTCAGCAAGCGGCATAATTTGTGTTTCTGGGAATTGCTCGATATTCAACCACTTTTGGATGTTCGTGTTAGTAAAAGTTTGTGTATCCACGTTTGATTCTCTCGATATTTAGTTACTTTTAGATTTTAGATACTTGAATTATTTGGGTTTCTTACACACAGCTTTCAATGTATAGCAAATCAAAAATCGCGTGATTACAGACAAGTATTACTCAGTCCCTAACCAAATCGCTTTTTTGATTTATAGTTCTGTAGTTTCACCAGAATCGTACTATCGGTATCATCATCACATTATAGATAAGCATTTGCTTAAATGTCAAGTATGATAAATGTCAGGTTTAAAAATTTTCAAACAGAAATACAAGACGAATTGTCATAATTACTGAGTAAATAAGAGGCGCTTACAAAGAAACGCAGAAGTTCGTACCCCTTCGGGAAGCAAGCTACAAAGCAGCGTGTCCGTCAAGACAGGGCAGCTATGCTGAAGACGCAGAATCTGTGCTCAAAGCCCACCCTTCCTTTCGGGTGAAGCTCTTAGGAGTGCGAGACGTTACGCAAGCAAACGTTGCTACCGCTAAAGCAAACGCAGTCGCTACAACGGGGGGAACTCAGATCTTGCACCTACCGAATAAACCCGTAAAAAACAAATAAAG
>JAQYWP010000263.1 GCA_029379285.1 Rhizonema sp. PD38 | reverse complement strand
GGCAGGGGAAGCAGGGGGAGTGAATTGTATCAGAATTTTCGTGAAATGGTATCAAAGAAGTATCTTTTGACGGTGTGAATTATAAATGCATGATTAAGTTAGAATCACTGTCTAGACACGCTAGATAGAACAACAATGTATGAAGCGGACATGGCAAATACAGGAAGCAATGAACAAGTTCAGTGAAGTGGTAGAAGAGGCGATTCATCAAGGACCACAAGTCATAACTAAGCGCGGCGTTGAGATAGCGATTGTATTGTCTTACACAGAGTATCACCAAATGATGGCGTCACAAAAGAAGCTTTCTGACTTTTTCCGCGAGTCACCACTGGCTGAGGTAGATTTGGATCTAACTCGGGATCAGGGATATGGAAGAGATGACATTGGTTTATCGAAAAAATGGGTTTAAAACCCCGTCCTATAATGTTGAGATATTGTGAAGCTAAGATGTAGCGGCACACTGTTGGAGAGGTTTGACACGATTGTTCGTTTTTACTGGCAAGTTATTCGATTAAACTCGCCCCGACAAACTTAACCTCTGGTGCTTGTGTTATTAAAAAGAAGCACCAGAGGATTTGGAATTGAGGTTAAGCTATGGTTACATCCTTTGACAAGTAAACATCTTGGATATCGTGGAACAACTTGACTCCTTCCTCAAACGGACGCTGGAAAGTTTTCCGCCCGGAAATTAACCCGGTTCCACCTGCACGTTTGTTGATGACGGCAGTGCGTATTGCTTCCGCATAATCGTTTTTGCCTGACGCCCCACCAGAGTTAATCAAACCAGCACGTCCGCAGTAGCAGTTAAGCACTTGGTAACGAGTCAAGTCGATTGGATGATCAGTTGTCAAGTCTGTATACACCCGCTCATCGGTTTTGCCATAACTCTCGCCAGTTGCTTTGGCAACGGCTCCGTACCCGTTGTTAATTTCAGGTAACTTTTGTTTAATGATATCAGCCTCAATCGTCACACCGATGTGATTTGCTTGTCCTGTGAGATCGGCAGCTAGGTGATAATCTTTATCTTGCTTGAAAGCGTTATTACGCAGATAGCACCAGAGAATAGTTGCCATCCCTAGTTCATGAGCAATTTTAAACGCTTGGCTGATTTCCTGGATTTGCCGTGTGGATTGTTCCGAACCAAAATAAATTGTCGCACCTACTGCAGCAGCACCCAAATTCCAAGCTTGTTCCACGTCAGCAAACAGCACTTGGTCGTGTTGATTGGGAAAAGTCAGCAGTTCGTTATGGTTAATTTTGGCGATAAATGGGATTTTGTGGGCATATTTGCGCGAAACACTGCCCAGGACTCCTAAAGTCGTCGCAACAGCATTGCACTCTGCTGCTATTGCCAGCTTAATAATGTTTTCTGAGTCAAAGTAAAGCGGATTGGGTGCAAAAGAGGCACCTGCTGAGTGTTCAATTCCTTGATCTACTGGCAATATAGATAGATATCCAGTATTTGCCAGACGACCGGACGAATATAGCTGTTGGAGATTGCGTAAAACTTGGGGATTGCGATCGCTGTTTAGCCAAACTCGATCTACAAAGTCTGGTCCCGGTAGATGCAATAAATCCTTAGAAACTTTTGCCTTATAGGTAAGCAAATCTTCTGCTTCTTTACCTAGTAAGGATTCAATAGAATTAGGTGCAGATAGCGTTGTGGTCATTGCCATTTCCTCAAAAATTTAGCACATGGCGACGCCTCTAAATATAGCACTCGTACTATAGTTCTCCTAAACGATTTACGCTCCAAAACATGATTTTTGCTAATTGCTAATTGTTTTTCTCAGTCTTCAGTCTTCAATTAGCAGGCTTTACGAGTGTTTCACAACCAGATTTCTTTAAATGTGCCAAATAAATATCATAAAAATTGCTATAAATATAATTCTTGGTATCTATTTAAAGAGCAAGAATATTCATAAGTACCTTAGACAATAATGGATTTTGTCTACTATCTTAAGACATAGACCAAAAGATATAATTTGCTATTTTTGTCGTGTCTCTGTAATTCTTAACTATTGGGTATTAACCACATCTAAAGCTTTCATGGCGATCGCTTTGACATCGTTATCTTGGTTGTTCATTAAGACAATTACAGTAGTATCTTTACTCGGTACGTATTCCATAATAGTTAAGAAACCGTAAGCTGTACCAGTATGCCCAAAGGCATTACCGTATGGGGTTGGGAAACGTTCTACACCCAGCCCATAGCTATAACTGACGCTATTATTCTTAAAAGTCAGCATTTCCTTTAACATCTTGGGTGACAGTAAAGTTTTCTTGGCAAACAAGGCTTTGGAAAACTTAGCTAGATCTTCTGCATTAGAAACTAATCCTCCATCTCCCAAACCATTCCCATCATTGACATCAGCAAAACTTACAGTCTTACCATCTTTATTACGATGGCCATAGCCTGTGGCAACTTCTCCAATAATGGGTTCGCGTAATTCTGTGAAGGTATTCTTCAAATCCAATGGTTTCAAGATGCGACTGCGGATTGCTTGTGCAAGAGTTCCTCCAGTTGTCTTCTCGACAATTAATTCTAGAAGAATATAGTTACTGTCAGTGTAGATGAATTTTTCTCCAGGTGCTGCTTGAGGTTTAGCGTCGTACATATACTTAACAGCCTCAGATGCCGTCCAAGGTTGAGAACGGCTTCTTTTAGCAGTCGCTTGTTTAAAATCCTCGGTGGCAAGGTATTCAGCTACACCACTTGTATGATTGAGGAGTTGACGAACTGTAATCTTGCTGCTGTTAACAATATGAGGGCTAACTTCTTTTGGTAGATAGGTGGCGATTGTCTTATCTAAATCTATTTTTTTGTCTTCCACCAATTTTAGCACCACCACTGCCCCAAACGTCTTACTCATGCTGGCAATGGAAAAGCCATCTGTAGTTTTCATGCGCGTTTTGGATTCCTTGTCTCTGACACCAGATGCTCCCAACCATTCGCCTTCGGAATTAGAGACATACATGACTGCCCCTGGTATTTTGCGATCTGTGACAGCCTTATCTAAAACTGCCTGTAGTTCGGAACTTGTTTCTCGTGGAGAGTCAGACTGCTCGAAACTTAAAAAAGATTTCCCCATTGCTTTTTGATTCATCCCATTTGCCATTAAATGCTCGGCAAAACCTAAGGATATAAGACAGGTGATAGCAAATAAAATTTTGGCTGTGAGCGAAATCTTTTGGTTCATCTTTACTTCCAAGAGCGGAAACCCACCCAACGATTTAGAGAATTCATCGCGATTATAATAACCTGACCGTGAGCGTGTTTTTTCTACTCTTAAAGATATCTTTAGTATAAATATTGCCTCTTCATGAAGAAAACACATAATCTACATAGAGAAAATCAAGTCCGCACTCTCTCCAACTCATGGCAAACAGCTTCCGTAAGCAAGACGAAAGCTACTGTCTAGGTAATGCGCGAATAGTAACCTCGTGTTCTGACCAGTTGACGACTAAAGAACCCTAGTAGTTCCGTTTAGTCTCCCCACTTTGCACGCTTATAGGACTTACGCAAACTCTACTCATTCTTGGCGTCTTGGTGAATCAGCGCTGCAGGCGGGAAACCCGCCGTAGGCGACTGATGTTAGCGCAGCGTTAGCGACGTTAGCGTAGCGTTAGCGAGGAACGAGCGTCAGGAGCGTCACCCGGAGGGCGGTTCAATAAATTAAGCCTTTTGGCAACTTTTGCGTAAGTCCTAGCTTAATAATCACCATCCGAATAGAGGCTTGGTAAACTAAGCCTTCAGATTTTGCGTCTACAAGCTTACGACTCCCTTCCCGCTCCTAAGAATAAGAATACCGATACAAAAAACCGCCAAGACGCCAAGGCAGCCAAGAAAAAAGCTTCAGAAGATAGGTAATCTTACACCGGGAAGGGAGTAAATGATTCCCCCTGAGATCGTTTACAGCCTACTCGATCAACTCCAATCCAGTCAATGTGTATTCAAAGTTACAAGAGGATTAGCTGCTACAACAGTGTCGGCGTAATAATTGCATTTTTGCACGGGGAAAGGTTTAACGTGTACACTAAGTTTGAGAGAATCAGTATTGGTGAGAAAAGCAATAAAGGCTATAGATAGATTTTTGCTACTTAGGTATACAAAATCCTCTTATAGGTGACAGAGGAGTCACTACGACTGCTGAATGCTTACAATTTCACAAGGTGATAATGGTTATACTTAAATAAATATGGTCCAATGCACTAATGCACTTGTCACTATAGCAAGTGTTGAAATTAACAGACTTGTTACTTTTTATAGCGAAATACTTGGTGTACAGCCAGCAAAATATATTCAGAATGTTTATGCTGAATTTCAGTTTCCTGGTTTGCAGTTGGCTATTTTTAAACCAAAAGAGACTCACTTACATGAGTTTGAAAATTCACAGAAGAGTACAATGAGTTTGTGTTTAGAAGTTGGGAATTTGGAAGATGCTTTAGCGTACCTTACAACTTTGGGATATTCACCACCCGGAGAAATCATCACCGCTTCTCATGGTAGAGAAATATACGCTTACGATCCTGATGGAAATCGGCTAATTTTGCATCAAGCTAAAAACAATGAAACATGCTTTTTAGCAAACCATTAACAATTAATAACTGAAACATGTCTATTACTGAAAATTATAAGTTAAACCTAATTCAATGGTATCCAGGTCATATTGCTAGAGCTGAAAAGCAACTGCAAGAACACCTAAAGCGAGTAGATGTAGTGCTGGAGGTACGAGACGCCCGCATTCCCCTAACAACAAGCCATCCCAAAATGAGTGAATGGGTGGGAAGCAAAACGCGGGTGTTGGTGCTGAATCGGGTAGATATGATTTTACCTTCTGTGCGATCGCTTTGGGAAGAGTGGTTTAGGATTCAGAAAGAAGTGCCTTATTATACGAACGCCCAGCAAGGTCAAGGAGTTGTTGCAGTATCCAAAGCGGCACAAGCTGCTGGGGTGGAAATCAATAAAAGAAGACGCGATCGCGGAATGTTACCCCGTCCAGTCCGTGCTGTAGTCATTGGCTTTCCCAATGTTGGTAAATCAGCCTTGATTAATCGTTTGATTGGAAAGCGAGTGGTGGAAAGTGCGGCGCGTCCCGGAGTGACTCGACAATTACGTTGGGTGCGTATTTCCGAGCAGTTGCAATTACTAGATGCTCCTGGCGTTATCCCTGCAAGGTTAGAAAATCAAGAAGCCGCATTAAAGTTAGCTATTTGCGACGATATTGGTGAAGCATCTTACGACAATCAACTCGTAGCATCTGCACTAGTTAACTTACTAACTCATCTACAAACGACAGCGACTAACTTGCTACCAACGAAACCATTACAGTCACGTTACGAACTAGATCCGACGCTCATGACTGGAGAAGCATATTTGCACGCTTTAGCAGAACATCGCTACAAAGGCGATGTAGAGCGTACAGCACGGCAACTTTTAACAGATTTTCGCAAGGGGTTGTTGGGTACAATTCCTTTAGAGTTACCCACGATGATGTGAAATTCAGCAAACTCTAAGCAGTGGAATCTTTCTTAAGTGCCTGTTTGCTTTATATTAAGGGGTTAACTCCACATCCCCATGTATGGCGTACTGAAGCTAAAGCTACATTTGTTAAAAATCAGGCAAGATTTGCTGCGAGTTGAGCCAGCTTCATCCACCGCAACATCTGATATCATGTCCGGTTAATTAACCGTAATTTCTATAGACACTGCACTTCACCACGCTCCTCACCTGGGCGTGGAAAAACGCCTCATACGTCTGTCTAAGCTCTCCAACCCCTCAGAGCAAGCGGGGAGGGGCGCTGCGCTTTGGCGTCAGCCACAAGCGGAGTGGGGTTCTTTTCCGCATGCGTGATTGACACTTTCATTCAGCAACGCCATTTATTTTTTTTGTCATTGTCTTCCTGTATACAAATTTCTAGCACGAGAATCGTCCTTTAGATTTTATACAGTTTAAACCTATCGACAGGGAATAATCGTGTCGGGAGTGACTACTATGAAAATATCAAATGAATATGGAGATTTTTTGAATAAGGCGTTGCATAAATGCGGGATGAATCAGGTTAACACAAGTATTTTTCCGTACTTCAAATGTTTCCGCATTATGGTCTCCCAGAACCCAAGTCAAAATTTCTTCATGGAAGTGATTTACTGCTGTCCATAACCTTCCGGAGCGTTTTTTTTTATCCGACAGAAGTCTCTAATTCACTTAGCTTCAGCAACTTCTGAAATCTCATTGATTAGTGGTGCATCTGGTAGTTATTTACCAATAAGTTTTCCCTACAATTATTATTAACTGAACCGGATAGGGGTTGAGAGGGATCTTCGAGAGATTTTCATACTAAACGAGAAGTATTCATACAAAGCCGCCGCCACAATCACCCAAGAGCAGCGACTAAATAAAAGTTGTAGCTGTCCAAAGCGGGAGCAAGGCACTTTGAGAGAGTGCGGTAATGTTTACTGAGAAAGAGTGATCGCTCTAATCAAGTTTTTGCATCAAACAAATCTGCAACAGGGGTTGTCCAATTCTAAATTAGGAATGTTGAATTGTTTACTGCGAGGGCTTAGATGTCAGTTCCTAATCCCTGTACTTGTAGTTCGCAAAATCGGTATACACATCTTTACCTGCTGTTGATTATACATTCAATCACCAAATTTTCATGCGATATGGAGCATTGCAATTTTAATTTAAACCGAAACCGTGAGGAAAAACGTGATGACGCATCCTAAGTTTAGTAGAAATCAGCTGGTGCGCTTTGTTGGAGGTACAGGGGTGATTGTCAGTTACTACCTAAACTCAAATACATGGACTTATACCGTTGAGATGGAGATGGGACCAGAACCATCTATGGGCAGAGTAGGAGCTGAAACAATGCTTCTACTGCACGAAATAGAAATTAAAGAGGCAATGTACTAATTTATGTTCCAATTACTGCATATTCTGATTCAAGCTTTACAACCAGCTTTAACACCTATTTGTTTCGTAACAGCGTGGGTGGTTGTCGGACTTCTTTTGTGGAATATCTGGACATCTGTACGCAATGGCATGACTTACGTGAACCGTATGCATCGAATTCCGTGTTCGGGGTGTCAATTTTTTACAGAAAGCTATTATCTCAAGTGTACAGTGCGTCCTACTTCTGCTCTCACTGAAGACGCAATCAATTGCTCTGATTTTTGTCCTAAGGATATAAGAACAACCCGAAATGCTCCCTCTGGTAAAAAATCTCAAATAGTTGAAAAATAACAGTTTTTAAGAGTATGCATATATATAAATAAGTGCGTGCAATATGCAGAAAATTTAACTGATGATTAATACTTTTGGAAGAGGATTTTCAGAGTATGAATGTAGCCATATTAGGTAATAGCAGTTAGTTAAAGACTTACAAAAAACTGCCCTACACAATTAACGCTTTTTCAAGCATGAAAATTAGTTAGATTAAGGAGTTTGATTTATGTCTGGACAAATGTGTTGGTTCCTTACGCTTGGTAGCAATGGAGAAAAACTCTTGCACTTAAGAACCGCACCTAATCAACCATGGCAACCCTATAAAGCTTTTCCGCAAGCTATTCCAGACTACCTTATACCAGGAGGTTCCAAAGGCTGGGCAACAAGAGCAAAAATTACTAGGGGAAGGCTGGACTTTGATTCCAACTACACAGGCACATGCAAGTTTGTTTTTTCAGGAAAAGAAGACTGCTTAAAAAGGCAGGCTGATCGCCAAAATTGCTCTAATCGCTTAATTTATGGAACTGCCAAGATGAGGACAGTTCGCAGGAGAATTTCCCAAGGGAAAAATCTGTCCGTCACCAAGAATTTGTAGAGTTTGCGATCAGCCTAAAAGGAAGTAAAATTTAATTTATTGAACTGCTATGCATAATGATATTTTGCCAAAAAATGGCTGTGAATCTAATAAAAATAGTCAACCTGTAGATGTTTCTCTTTTACTATATAACATTAAAAATAGTATTTGGATCTTGGGCATTCCATCCTGGCTTTTCGGAGTTACCGATAGAGGTGTGACTGCATTTGCTGACGGCTATTTATCTACTGTGGAAGTTCTCAACATTTTTACAACCTCTTTCTTTTTTGTGAGTTGGCTGTTTTTGAAGCCAGAGAAAAGCTTGAACAATGATAATGCTGCCATCCAAAGCTACCAAACTTATTTAAATTCTGATCGCCTAGAATCAGATTTATGTACAGCCAAAACTAGAATGTTTGAGTTGCAAGAGCAACATACGATCACTCAGGCATATATTCTGCCTTTTCCCTATCTCTGCCAGATCTATCATTTATTAAACTTAAAGCATTTGGAAACAGTTCACGGTTTTAGCCTAAATAGTTTAAAAGTTATTGCCGTCAGTCATTTTCAGGCTACAGCCAATGGGGGAGTGTTAAAATTTCAAACAATTTTAGCTCTACCAATTAATGTTCTAAGAATTTGGAGACAACCAATAGTCGAAGTGCAATTAATATTGCATACTCCTTTTACCGTTGAACTTAGTATTCCAGTTTATAATAATAAAAACATAACTGTAATATTTAATGTTGTTCCTTTAAGCAGTAATACGCACAAGTTTTTTATAGATATTTACACTGACCTGAAATGGCCCAAGCCAGTATTGCAAGTTATTCTGCATTTTGCCTCCTGTTTGACACTTTATGAAGATTTGCCTTATTTACGTAAACTCGCTGCAAGAAATCTAGACCGTTTAGTCAACTTAAATAGGGTTTCAAATCACGAAACAATGTTGCTTTTTAAAAGATTTTCTGAACTATACGGTTCCAGCATAGAACAGAATAACGAATTAAGGTTATTAAGTAGCCAAGAAGACAGATGAGCTTGTATGCAGCTTTTGGCAAGAAAAGGATACATGATGCCGCCGCTTTCTTTGTACTTCAAATCGATAGTGCCGATAGGTGTAGGGCGGCGGTTTTGGTGGAAAGCGTTGCTTTGGTTGCTGTGAGTAAAGGGAATGCGATCGCTCCCAACCCCTTTGAACAATACAACCAAGCAGGCTACACCCGATAAATTTTGGTTTTCCCTACCGATGGCGTCGTTGATGCCATTGCTAAGCGTGATTGAGGATTTCCTGAATATTTGGGTATTGGGGATGCCAATCCAAAACTTTGATCAGACTTTAGGTTGCTAATTTTTGGAGTGAGAGTACAGCTGATTTTGTTACACTTCTTACTTTTTTCGACAACTAACTCTGAAATCAAGAATCGGGAGGGCTTAAGTCTGTTGCTTCCAGGAGATCGCCCAAATGCTGACAAGTCAAGACACAGATCCCCGACTTCTTAAAGAAGTCGGGGATCTTGTTATTTGATGTAATCCTAATTAAAGGCATTCAAACAAAGCAAATAAGCATTTACTTTCATCTGCATAACTAAAGACAGATGCACAATATTTGATAAATAAACAATTAATCCTTTACTTAACAGCTTTGCGTGATTTAAAACACATATTTTTTAC
>JAQYWP010001288.1 GCA_029379285.1 Rhizonema sp. PD38 | reverse complement strand
ACACAGAACCAATCAAATGATTGTCATGCCTCTTGTTGCAGGAACAATGTTAACGTTAATGATTTTAAAGCTAATCATGTCACCACATGAACAAAGCTGCTGCATTTGCTATCGGCTAAGCTAAAGGTAGCTGGTCGAAGATTGGCTTATGTATCAAATAGATCCACCGCGTCCGCGAAAAGAAGTGTTGCCGACAATGTACAATCTTAAGAGCGAAGATTTGGAGAAATCAGTTGTAACTGATGAGTTTCATGATTTTCAATCTCAACTACTGCGCGAAACCTTCTATCCACTCAACTATCCAGCAGAGAAGATATTTGTTGCCAGTAATTTGAAATTATACTACGATCCGCGAAATCATTTGTGTTATAAGCGACCGGATTGGTTTGCGGTGTTAGGTGTATCGAAATCTTCTCAACAGCAAGATTTACGTTTGTCCTATGTAGTTTGGCTTGAAACAATTCGTCCATTATTAGTCGTGGAGTTACTTTCTCCGGGCACAGAAGCAGAAGATTTAGGACAAACACTTAGAGAATTTAACACATCGCCCACCAAGTGGGAAGTTTATGAGCGGATTTTGCGAGTTCCTTATTATGTGGTGTTTGACCGATATACAAATCACTTCCGAGTATTTATTTTAGTGGCAACTCGTTATCAGGAACTTTCTTTACCAGAGCAGAAGCTGTGGTTGGAAGATGTTGGGCTGGGTTTAGGACTTTGGCAAGGTTCTTATCAGGAAACGCAGGGGTTATGGCTGCGCTGCTACGATGCTGATGGTAACTGGATACCGACGGCTGATGAACGCGCACAACAAGAGCGTCAACAGCGAGAACTAGCTGAGCAAAAAGTGTTCCAAGAACGTCAGCGAGCCGAATTTGAACGTCACCGGGCTGAGCGTTTGGCTGCACGACTACGAGAGTTGAACGTTGATCCGGATCAGTTATAAAGGCATTACATGCGGCGACTATTCTTTGAATAGTTTTTGCTTGCCTTTGTATTTATCAATGAGTTGGATGGTGTGTAATAGATTTTGAGTCATCGGGGGAGCGATCGCTCAAAGATTGTTTAAATAACTGCATTGGCAGTTTATATCAACTCAACTTTACCATATTGCTATTAACCATAGAGCGATCGCTCTATAGGAATCCTCTAAGCATTTTTGAAAACATATTGAAACACAAAAGTCCTTTTTCTAAGAGTTTTTTCTAAATTTTTTATAAATAATTAAACAGACTTTATCTAATATCACATTCGCTTAGTTACTTATAGTTCGTAAGAGCGCTTTAGCGCTCTTACAGAGATTTTCACTTTGATAGACTACCGTTTTGCAGTAAGGGCAGGTTTTATCTAGATCTCTGGGTATATCCAATATCATCTAAAACCTGCCCCTACGCGCCTCCTGTAGTTTATTAACGTGAAAACTACTATAAAAATCATTGAGCGTTAAAGCGCTACTACAAACATTATTATAAGTGTTCAACCGAACTTGATATAACCCTATACCAGAGCGCTCAAAGCAACAAACTGTTAGGATGCTTTAAACTATAGTGATTCTCAGTTATGTCTCATAGATTCTCGCCCTCATCCCCAGCCCCTCTCCCAAGTTTGGGAAAGGGGTGCATGTTAAGATCGGTGAGAGGATTATGTATGTGACTTAAACGAGAAGCGCTCCCTCTTTTGTCACTCTCCGAGTATAATTAATATTGAGTTTGAAGGTAAAAACTCTACAATTGAGGTATAGCAATGGATGTAGAGCTACAGATTCTAAGACATTTAGCTAGAGATGCACATTCAACTTCCCCAGTGATAGACGAATATTGTGCAGAGTATAAAGACCTATTTCAAGAAGTAAGAAGTTATGAATGTTTCAAATATTTACATTTAGGAATCATTTCATCAATTAAAAGAAAATCATTACCAGAAATAGCTAAAACTGTTGGAATGATTTCTGCACAATCGTTACATCATTTTATTGCTAATTCGCCTTGGTCGGTTAATGAATTAAAAGAAAAAAGATTGAGTAGAATTCTCAGAGCATTAAACGGGAATGCGATTACAGTAGTGATTGATGAAACAGGGGATAGGAAGAAGGGGAAAAAGACAGATTATGTATCTAGACAGTATTTAGGCAGTGTCGGAAAAGTAGATAATGGAATAGTTTCAGTGAATGCTTACGGGGTATACTCAAATATAACTTTTCCATTAATGTTTAAAGTTTTTAAACCAAGAGAAACTCTAAAAGAATCAGATAAATATAAAACAAAAATTGAATTAGCTACGGAAATAATTACCGAGCTAATAGATTTTGGCTTCAAAATAGAATTGGTATTAAGTGACAGTTTATATGGGGAAAGCAGTCAATTTATTAGAACATTGGATAAATCTCAACTAGCTTATGTTGTGGCAATTAGAAGTAATCACGCGGTACGAATGCCTTCTGAACAGAGAGTTAGAGGGAATAAGTGGTATAAATTTGAAAGAATCTTCAGTAATCAAAAATTAGAAAATAGGTATATTAGAG
>JAQYWP010001287.1 GCA_029379285.1 Rhizonema sp. PD38 | reverse complement strand
CAGGAAAAAGATTCTCTTTCCATATTGGAAGAAAACCAAGATTTGAAAGCAGAATATCTACAAGCAGCGAGAAAATCTCTTCGTCTATGTTTAAAAGTTTTTTATGAAGCTCAACGCCCAGATTTAATAGCCAATTCAATTGATAAGTTTGGGCTCATTCTGCGAGATTTAAAAGACTGGAAGCAGTTGAAAATATTGTCTGAAAAAGCTTTGAACTTGCATGAATATGAGAAAAATGTAGTGAAAATAGCTCAAGACTATAGTTTTTTAGCTGAAGTTGCTCTCGCAAATAACAATTGGAATGAGGCAAGAAACTATGCCGAAAAAGCATTAGAGACTTTAGGACATAATCAAAATAATATCCCTTCTTCACAATCTATTTTATATCTGTTTATCCGCGCACAAGCAGAAGAAAAATTAGAGCAAAATTCATTAGCTATTAGTACTTTAGAAACGGCGAGAAAAGGAGGTGTGTCTGACAAAAATCCGCAGCTTTATATCAATATAATGAAAAATTTGCAAAAACTTTACTTCCAACAAAAGCGATATCTAGAAGCGTATCATACTAGGCTGGAACGGCGCTCAATTGAGCAAAAGTATGGATTGCGGGCATTTATTGGTGCAGGGTGGCTGGAGGCAACTCGACAGGCGAATTTATCCCAACGCTTTGTAGAAACATCACGTGCAACCTCTCCTCCACAGGAGAATATAACTCCAGAGATTACAGCATCTGGTCGCCAATTGGATGTCGAACGTTTGATAGAACGTATTGCGCGTCCTGACTATAAGTTGATTGTCATTTACGGACAGTCAGGCGTCGGTAAAAGTTCACTCGTAAATGCGGGACTAGTACCAGCTTTAAAAAACAAAGCGATCGGCATTCAAGACAATTTGCCTGTTTCGCTGCGAGTTTACACTAATTGGGTAGAGGAATTACACAGGTCACTCTCAAAAGCTCTGGTAGAAAAAGGGATACAGGAGGACGCCGAGAATATATCAGCACACTCCCTTCTAAATCTATTGCGGCAAAGTGTGTCGCACAATTTGCGTCCAGTACTAATTTTTGACCAATTTGAAGAATTCATCTTTGTTGCTACCGAACCAACGCAAAGATGGCAATTTTTTGAGTTTTTGGGAGAGTGTCTTAATATTCTATCTGTGAAGGTGATTTTGTCACTGCGGGTAGATTACTTGCATTATTTACTGGAGTGCAATGACGCACCCTGTATGAACATAATTAACAATGATATTCTTAGCAACAATGTCCTTTATAAGTTGGGAAATTTTTCACCTGCGGATGCCAAGTCAATTATTGAATGCTTAACCAATCGTTCTCATTTCCACTTAGAATCTGATTTAGTTGATGAACTCGTTAAGGATCTTGCTGGTGAACTCGGAGAAGTACGCCCAATAGAGTTACAGATAGTGGGGGCACAACTGCAAGCAGAGAATATTACGACTTTAGAAAACTATTACGAACGCGGACCAAAACAAGAACTGGTGAAGCGATATCTGGCCGAAGTCGTTGAAGCTTGTGGTTCTGAGAATCAGCAGGCAGCAGAACTAGTGCTATATTTGCTAACAGATGAAAAAGGAACTCGTCCGCTCAAGACTCGTGCCGATTTAGAACGCAATTTACATGCCGATTTCACTAAGCAAGTCAAAAAATTAGATTTAGTTTTAGAGATTTTTGTTCAATCTGGGTTAGTAATTTTATTACAGGAAAATCCTACCGAACGCTATCAATTAGTGCATGACTATTTGGCAACGTTTATTCGCCAGCAACAAGAACCGAAATTAAATCAATCAAAAGTGCAACTGGAAGAGGAAAAAAAGCAAAGAAAACTCAGTGATGCAAAGCTGAATAATTTTCTCAAAAATGCCTTTATAAGTTCAGTTGTAATTATATTGATGTTAGCCGTGCTAATACTTACAGCTTGGGCCTACAGCCATTTCAATTACAGTTGTACAAGGTGAAGAACAAAGCAAGACAAGGAGGTTTTGGGTGGATAGAGTCTTAAGCGATCAGTACTGCTACAACTGAAAAATTCATGAGCGATCGCCGAGAGCCCAAATCAAAACAAGCGGAAGTTGTAGGCAATGCCAAATTGGAGTCCCATATCCAATAAACCAAACAGTTTTTCCCCGAGGGCGATCGCATTCCGCAAATTGGCTATACGTTCGGAATCACCCCTACCCATAGCAGCTTCATACAAACTTCTTTTGAGCATCTTGAGCTTTTCTTCGTCCGAGATTTAAAATTGGGCTTGCTAGGACTAATGTGAGTAGAAACGCACAAAGAAGGCACGGCGACTTGGTTATAAGTCCCGTTTGGGATGAATGCCGGAACTAGTAATAGTTGCCAGGGTATGATATATCCTGATAAGTGATGTTATGTTATCATATCTTGACCAAGTATGGCAACTGTTGTCATAGCTCTTGAGACTGCTTAGCACGTATGATGGATTGATAGGGTATGAGATGATATGTTAATGAGTCAACGATTAAACGCGATACTTCCCGAT
>JAQYWP010001286.1 GCA_029379285.1 Rhizonema sp. PD38 | reverse complement strand
TACTCTCTCGCAAAGTCTGCGGGACAGAATCTTCTGTCCCGCGAGCTTTGCCCCAGAGCTTCGCGCGAAGTTTTCTTGTTCTGAGTATGTTCTTTTCTTTAAGGAAGGAGTAAGCATTGTTGTACACGGGATTGTTTAATCTCATTTCTCACAATTGTATTGCTTTACTAAAAATTCGTTTCTTTATGGGTAGCCAATAAGATATTCTGTACGACTGACATACAAATATAGGTTTAAACACGGAGTTAATGTTAGAGATAAAGTTATCTCCAGTTAATACGAGTTTAAGTTCCTATTCAGTTCCAAGCGACCCCTAACTTTTTGTGTTTCTGCTATTTTGCATCAACAACTCATCCACAGTCTACTATCAAACTTCGTATTTTTGAGCTGATTTCTCTTAAAACCCTATCATTTGATATACGTAAATATATGGATAAGTTCACGCAATTGTCGCTCAAAACAATCAATCCAAATTATTTAAGTAAAATCGTCAAAACTTATTAAATTGTGTAAAAATACTTGCAAGTTGTGGTATTATTAAAAAACAACGAAAGCGCTCTAATACTTGGCAGTGTAGAGCGCTTTCACCAAATTAAATCATAAGGCTGATTATAGCATGAATAGCTCGAGAGTTATCGGTTTCCACGATAATAATTTTTCAGATCGTCGCCCTCAGTCAGTTGTAATAGCGATCGCCAACGCCAGCCTAAGTTCACTTAACGAGCAGATAGCAGAAGCATCGCTTGACCAAAATTATGCTTTAACCGCTACAACGAGTGCTATCACAGCGTTCTGGCTAGATATGGGCAGAAAGTTTGCGGATATGAAGCAGGCTCTCAAACCAAAAGAGAAGTTCCGCGATTTGGTAGAAGCAATGGGGAGAACTGTTACTTTTGTTAACAAATTAATTCGCGCTACGAACGTGGCAGATAATTCCCCCATAGCAACCGCCTATATGCTGGGGATCGATATACTTGCGCAACTGGCGCAACCAAAGTACGCGGATTTGATTGATGACTTTACCAACCATCCTCCAGAGAATCAGCTAGAGGCATCCGATAGAATTAAGGAGTTTGCGCGCAGTCAACCCAAAAAGCCGAAAACCCCTTGGATACAAAGAAGTTCGGCAAAAACCTCGGATGGCTCAGCTAGAGAATATCAAGCGCCCATTCTTTCGGAGACGGCGGGATTGATTATCGAGCTTGAAAGCGAAAATACAGGGATGCCGCCACGGGTTTTTGTTGAGAAAGCAGTACAGGCGCAAAGTCTGCGTCAAAGCTCGCCGGGGGAAGCTTCCCCCGGCAGACTTTGGGAGAGAGTACTCTCTCCCGCGAGCTTTGCATTTGTCGAACCCAAAGCTATAAGTGAAGAGCTAGAAGTCGTTGCAGCTGTGGCGGAACATCATAAAGCAGAGGCAGAAGAATTGAAAATAGCAATAAACGAACTAGAACTCGAAAAAACCTCAACCGAGACGACGTTGGCGCAGATTGTTGAGACGGCGATCGCGCTCCCAATAAACTTAATCAAGGCTATTTTACCATTCAGTAAATTGAGTTCCAAGGGACCAGAAAATCTCGTGGCATCGTCAGAAGTGACTGCGCCTATAAGGGAACTCATACCAATCGGTGCAGCTAGAAAACCTAAGAGTGAAAAGTTTTTTGCCATTGGAGAGATGGTAATGCACTGCGGGGTAATTTATACAGTAGAGAGCCTCCCCGATGCGGACGGAGATGTGGAATGCAAAATGGCAAATGGGCGATCGCGCCATCTAGCAGTGCAGTTTCTTAAAAAATGCGAAGTGAGCTAGCGGATGTCAAATTTTTACCAGAGCAGGCGAAGTCTTGGGGAGAGAATCTTCTCTCCCCAGAGCTTCGCCGGAATCAATATTTGTAGTTGCTGTCCGTACATAGAAGAGGAGAGCGATGAAGAATCACCGTACCCACCCTTTACAGGTGTTGAGTTTCTCAATACCCACGATACTATTGATGAACATCCTTATACGACAGCCTTTTCAAAATTCCTTGCAATCGGAATTGACTCTGACACAGCTAATGAGCTTGCGTTCGGCATTCATAGTGCTATTGGTTTTATCAGTGATGATTTTGAAGATCCTCTCAGGCAGACTGCGGTGGATATCTTTGATCAATTTTCAGATATGGGCTATTGGCGAGATTTAGGGGACACGGACAGCGAGCCTAACGGTTTTGATGCTTATGAGTCTAAATGAGTAACATTCGGCACAATCCCTCTGCGCTTTTTCTTTTTTTGAGCAACAGTATTCGCTTGAAACTTTGTTCTTGAAGATTTGGGAGGACGGCATCGTTCACAGTACAAAGGAAGGCTTGGATAGCAAAGCCGCTCAGTAGGCTGGTTGCACCCTTTGCATATAAACAAATACCTCACTTGTTTAATGAGTCTAACATGGGCTTTGACATGAACTGTTTTGGCTTCCATCTACCACAGAATATAGAGTGTTTCTTCGATATTACACGCTTCTGTTAGTGGAACTTCTCCTCAAAATAGTTAAAA
>JAQYWP010000262.1 GCA_029379285.1 Rhizonema sp. PD38 | reverse complement strand
TCACTACCCCAACAATGGCAGCATGTCTCACAGATACGGTTGTTGCTGGCACAAATTCCCACAGAAGCAAGCGTGTCTGCTACTACTTATATTGTTCCCCATCTTTCTAGTCGCCGCGAAATTATTCGCTTACCCAGCCTGCAACTACGAAATGATGCACAGCAAGTCATAAAAGTAGATTATGCGATCGCTGATCTAAAGCAGTTGCAGCAGTATCAACCAGCGTTTAAGGGCGATCGTCATCTGTTGGGAACACTCGTGACACTGATCGATCAAATGATTAACAGTCATGAATATGGGATTATTGGCTTTCAAGATGGCGTCATTTTACTTTCAAAAGCTGCCGCCTCTCAACCGCAGGCAATAGCAGCCTGGCTGGCTTTCCGCTCTCAAATTGGTGGTTAGGGGCAGATTTTAATCTACATAACATTGAATGTAACCCGTTCGTACAGGGGTAGGAAAGATGAATCATCCTGAAACTCCGAAGCCGCCCTTTCCCCGTTCCTGAAGTATTAAATTTGTAGTAGGTAAGGAAAACATGAAGATATTGGTATTGACTTGGGAGTTTCCGCCTCGGATAGTTGGAGGAATTGCCCGTCATGTGGCGGAGTTATACCCGGAACTGATCAAGAGCGGACATTCAGTTCACCTGATGACACCAGAATTTGGTCAAGCGCCATTGTATGAAGTTGTAGAAGGAGTGCATGTGCATCGTGTGCCAGTGGCCCAGAGTGATAACTTTTTTCACTGGGTTGTCAACCTCAACGAGAGCATGGGGCATCACGGTGGTAAGCTCATACTAGAAGAAGGTCCAATTGATTTAATTCACGCTCATGATTGGCTCGTGGGTGATGCGGCGATCGCCCTCAAACATAACTTCAAAGTCCCTCTCGTTGCCACAATCCATGCTACCGAATCCGGTCGCCAGTTCGGTATTCATACTGCTATTCATAGTTATATATGTAACAAAGAAATTCAATTAGCTTACAATGCTTGGCGGATTATCGTCTGTAGCGATTATATGCGGCGAGAGGTGGAACAGGCGCTGCACAGTCCTTGGGACAAAATTGATGTTATTTACAATGGTATTAAACCGGAAAAGAAACAGCACGCTCAAGATTTTCATGCTCGAGATTTTCGCTGCAAATTTGCCGAAGACAGGGAAAAAATTGTTTACTATGTGGGTCGGATGTCATATGAAAAAGGTGTATCTGTCTTGCTAAATGCAGCGCCCAAAGTCATGTGGGAGATGGGTGGTTATGTAAAATTTGTTATTATTGGAGGTGGCAACACCGACCATCTGAAGAAGCAAGCTTGGGATTTAGGAATTTGGCAAAATTGCTATTTTACTGGCTTTATGTCTGACGCATACTTAGATAAATTTCAAACAATTGCTGATTGTGCTGTATTTCCCAGTCTCTATGAACCCTTTGGAATTGTCGCTTTAGAAAGTTTTGCGGCTCGTGTTCCCGTAGTTGTTTCTGATACTGGTGGACTTCCGGAAGTCGTACAAAATACTAAGACAGGTATTGTGACTTACGCAAATAACCCCGACTCTCTAGCTTGGGGAATTTTAGAAGTATTGAAAAATCCTGGTTATCGGCAATGGCTGAGCGATAATGCTTATCAAGATTTAGAACGCCGCTTCAATTGGTCGAAAATAGCCAAGCAAACTGAGAATGTTTACAAGCAAATTGTGCAAGAGCGATCGCAAGTCGTTTGGCAATAAATTAGGAATGAGAAGACTCCCCCAGTTAACTAAATTTGCTGTAGTAATGCTGATCAGTTTCTCAGCATTACTCTTCCTGTGGTTGACGCCACTACAGAAGATGTTGGCAACGCCGGAGACTAAGGTTTTTGAACAGGTGTGGCAAACAGTCAACGACAACTTTTACGATCCAAAGTTTAATGGAGTAGACTGGAAGGCGATGCGGGAAAAGTATCGCTCAATAGCCGCGCAAACTAAGTCTAGTCAAGAAGTTGCTGTCGTCATCAATCAAATGCTCTCCGAATTGCATTCTTCTCATACCCACTTTTATACTCAGGATGAGCCAGAATATTATCAACTGATTGGGATTTTTCAGCCGAGGAACACTGAATTACAGCAGCAGTTAAAGAAAATCTTCAAACAAGGAAAAATTGAATACAGTGGTATTGGTGTATTCACTAAAGAAAGCAACGGAAAGATTTTTGTCAGCGCCCTTCTCGATAAAAATCCAGGGGCTGAAGCTGGATTAAAAGTCGGCGACCAATTACTAAGTGTGGATGGTCGTCCGTATCATGCGATACAGTCTTTTGCAGGTAAAGCAGGACAGAAAGTCAAGCTGCTGATTCAGTCTTCTGCCGATCCCAGCAGTCAGAAAGAAATTGCGATCACGCCGAAAATGCTAGATGCAACTACGATGTTTCTAGAAGCGCAGAAAGCCAGTGTCCAGATTATTCCCCGAGGGGGTAAAAAAATTGGCTATATTCATATTTGGTCAAATGCAGCTGATTCGGATCAACAGCAGCTTCAGCAAGAACTGATTTACGGTCGGTTGAAAGATGCTGATGGGCTAGTTTTGGACATCAGAAACGGATGGGGTGGAGGAGATACTAAATATCTTAATATATTTACTGCAACTGAAGGTCCAACTATAACCAGTATTGTTCGTAATGGGAAGAAATATACGTATATTTCTCAATGGAAAAAGCCTGTGGTTATGGTAGTGAACGAAGGGAGCAGGAGTAGTAAGGAAATCTTAGCGTATGGCTTCCAGCAACAGAAAATTGGACCAGTCGTCGGTACTAAAACCACAGGAGCCGTATTGGGTGGTATTCCTTTTATTATGCAGAATGGTAGCTTAGTTTACATAGCCGTTGCCAATGTGTTTATTAACGGAAATCAAAGGTTGGAAGGTAAAGGTGTGACACCAGACATTAACGTTCCCTTCAACTTAGAATACGCTCAAGGTGCAGATCCACAAAAAGAGCGAGCTATACAAGCTCTACTTAATATCTAGTTGCATTAGCAGCTATGCTTCATGAGCCAGTACCAGGTGTAGATGCTGTTAGCTTATACGCAAACGAGCGCTACTGTTGTCGATTTTTATCAGGGTTTCTCCCAACCCCGGAAATAGTTGAGATAAAATTTCAACAAGTAAAAATTAAATATAATTAAGCAATCTAATTAAGCGACTACCAAGTATTTTTCCTGAAAATATATGTTATGATATAAGCTTGACAATATATTGTTGGAGACAATGCTGATAGTTCAAATAGTAAAGTAACGCAAATAAACATGATCATCCAAAGCTATAAGTAAAAGCAACTGCATAATTCATTTCAATTGCACCTATGTAAGAATACAGCACTGCTGAACTCTCAGTTTTTTAGAGAATAAAGTATTACTAGGAATACTGAAATTTCTAGAAGAGTAAGGGTTTATGGTGTTTGTACAAAGTCAAACTATAAAGCCGAGATTAACCTTCAATTTTGTTCTAAAGTTATGAATAAAAAATGGGCTCGTAAACGGATCACCATCAATCTGGCATCAGTTGAAGCAGAAAAGTTAGGGAATTTCTGTGACAAGACAGGTAGACCTGCAACGGATGTGATTCGAGAACTTATTCGAGGATTGCCTACACATGAAGAAGTAGCAATGGCACACTCTTCATGAAAAAATGTTAAGAAAACTGGGAGATACTATACTACATTTACAAGGAAACGTATGAGGACAAGTGCAAATTCATCCACTTTTTCAACACTAATATTTAAGTTTCCTGGTAGTCTCTGGGTGAGATGTTCGTTGAGATAAATTCCTTCTAGCGTAGAAAGCTTCGCCCATAATTTTTTCTTAACTGAATGAGGTGTATCTTGCTCAAGTAAAGCGATCGCCACTACCTTACAAAATCCTAAGATTTGGGGTGTAGACAAAGTATCTGAGCGCATCCCGCGTTCATGTCCACCACCATGTTGCTGGGGAGCCACTTGCACTGCTTGGGTTGCGACTGCTGATGTACAGTGTACCAATCGCTTTAGAACCCGACATGCGAATTCATGAGGGTGCGTGAATATATGACTTATATCATGTCCGCTTGATTAGTCCTAATAGTTCCAGACACTGAACCCCACCCCCAACCCCTCCCCGCATGCGGGGAGGGGGTTTTGGCGTCAGATAAAACGGGGAGGGGTTCTTTAATTATGGGTAATTTGACGGACATGATATTACGCATCGTACATAAGTCCTACACGTAAATTGCATGTTTCAGCCTTGTTTTGCACCTAGCGAGCCCAAATATGCAAGTAAATGAGGGTTATACGAAGTGCCTAAAACGACAAAATATAATATTGCATATTATGGCTAATTTGTAAAGTGTGTAAGTCCGAGAATAGACACTCTTTTTCCAAAGTTCTTCAACTGTCGGTGTAGGTAGTTGACTCTATAACCAATAAAGGTTGTCGTCGCAAACTTTGGATAGTGGCGATCGCATGGGTTGCAACAGAGTTAATTTCCGCAGTTGTATTAAAACGTCCGATGCCAAACCGGATTGAAGCATAAGCCAACTGTTCCGAATGTCCTAGCGCTGTAAGGACATGGGAGGGCGCAGTTGTGACTGACGAACAAGCCGAACCAGAAGACACAGCCATAACTGCTTGCAATCCTAACAGCAGTGCTGATCCATCCACTTGTTCAACACTAATATTTAAGTTTCCTGGTAATCTCTGGGTGAAATGTCCGTTAAGATGAATTCCCTCTAGCCCAGAAAGCTGTTCCCATAAGTTTTTTCTTAAGTGAGTGAGGCGTTGGTTTTCTGTATCTTGTTCAAGTAAAGCGATCGCCACTGCTTTACCAAATCCTACGATTTGGGGTGTATACAAAGTACCTGAGCGCATCCCGCGTTCATGTCCACCACCATGTTGCTGGGGAGCCAGTTGTACTCTTGGGTTACGACGGCGGACGTACAACGCACCAATCCCTTTAGGACCGTACACTTTATGTGCCGTTAGCGACATTAAATCAATTTTCATTGTCTGCATGTCGAGAGGTATTTTGCCAATCGCTTGTGCCGCGTCGGTATGGAAAAGAACACCTGCGTCGCGACATATTGCACCAATTTCTGCTAACGGCTGCAACACTCCAATTTCATTGTTAGCCGCCATCACCGAAACCAAAATTGTATCGGAGCGAAAAGCTTTCTCCAACTCAGATAAATCTATCAGTCCATTTTTTTCTACTGGGAGGATTGTAATATCAAAACCAAGAGTTCTGAGATATTTACAAGGATCGAGAATAGCGTTGTGTTCGGTAGAAACAGTAATAATATGTTGCCCTTTTTGAAAATAAGCTTCAGCAACACCTTTAATAGCTAAATTATTCGCCTCTGTCGCACCACTGGTAAAAATAATTTCTTCTGGCGTAGCGTTGATTGCTGCTGCCAAAATCTCTCGTGCTTGTTTGACAGCTGCTTCTGCTTCCCAACCGTAAAGATGACTGATGCTGGATGGATTGCCAAAATGTTCGGTGAAATAGGGTAGCATTGCTCCTAATACTCGTTCATCCACAGGCGTAGTAGCTTGACAATCTAGATAGATAGGACGATTGGACATAATTTTTTACTAAATAATTTGATGAAATTTATCATTCTGGATATAGTAATCCTAAATCATTCGTGAAAAACGAGATCCAAGGGCAACTTCTACGAAGCCGGGGATCTAAGACTTCATTTTCACAACTCATATAGGATGTAAAAAAGAAGTTTTCCTTATATTCAGACAGGAGTTTCTTGTCATGTTTGATATATTAGGATTGAGAAAAAAATTATACGGAAACCTTCCGTATAATAAATAGTTAGATTGCTTCAGGTTACTGCTGAGACAGTACTTGGAGGGTATTAGGTGAGGTGATTGCTCCCTAACTGCTCACGATCATCACGATTTGACTCCCTTGGTGTCGTCTTCCGTGCCAAGCTGAGAAATGCTCTTACCGCTGGAGAGGAATCCTGCTGCCGCCAAGTAAGATAAAGTCCGGTTTTAGGTGTCTGCTCTTGTAAGGGTTTGTAAATGACTCCACTTCTGTGAAAGTTTTGCAAGGAGGCGGGAACGAAAGCGATGCCCAGTCCTGCTGCAACCAAGCCGATGATAGTTTGCATCTGAACTGCCTCCTGAGCAACTTTCGGATGAAATCCAGCTTGTTGACAAATGTTAATAATCTGCTCGTAAAAGATGGGTCCCATTTTGGCAGGAAATAGGATAAATGATTCATCTGCCAAAGTGGAGAGAGACACTTTGGTCTGGGCAGAAAGCGCATGGGTTTCTGGCAACGCTAAGATTATTGATTCAAGCAAAACGCATTCTGTACTTAGACCTGGCTCGATGATGATAGAACGAACAATGCCAACATCAACCTGTTTGTGATGCAAGGCTTGAATTTGCTCTTGCGTCGTCAGTTCATGCAATCGCAGTTCTACAGCAGGAAACTGTTCTCTAAAGGCACTTAAAATATTTGGCAGTACCGTGTACGTTGCAGATCCGACAAACCCAATTGCCAACCGTCCAACCTCACCCCGCCCTATCCGTTGTGTCACTGCGATCGCCTGTTCGAGTTGGGCTAATACCAAGTAGGAGTGATCTAAAAACACTTTGCCTGCTTCAGTCATTTGTATTGGGGAAAACAAATAAATTCAGAAATTCAGACTTTAAGCCAGGAGAAAGTCAAATGATTAGACTCGACGATCAAGTAGCGATTATTACTGGAAGCGGGCGAGGTTTGGGAGCAGCCTATGCCCGCCTGCTTGCGAAAAGAGGAGCACGAGTCGTCGTGCACGATGCAGGCGTCAATACTGAAGGTACTGGTTCCGATCCGAACGTAGCAGCTAACGCTGCGAGGACGATTCAAGAAGCAGGTGGAACGGCATTCTCAAGCACCGAATTTCTTGATAGTAGAGACAACTGCCAAAACTTAGTGGAAACTACGCTCTTAAAGTTTGGTCGCCTTGACATCTTGATCCACAACGCTGGATGGGTCGCATACCAATCAGTAGAAGAGCTAACCCCTGATTTTTTGCAGCGAGCTATTAACGTTAATGTCGAAGCGCCAATGTGGTTGGCTCAAGCTGCCTTTCCGGCTATGAAGCGGCAAAACTACGGACGGATCGTGCTGACGACTTCGGATAGAGCTATTTATCAGCAATATGCACTTAGTGGTCTTGCCCCTTATGCGATAGGGAAAATGGCGCAGGTAGGTCTGATGAACGTACTTGCGGTCGAAGGCAAAGAGCATGGAATTCTCGTGAATGCGATTTGCCCAGTAGCCAAAACACGGATGTGGAACATACAAGATGAACCTTCGGATTTACGCTCCGACCAAGTAGCCCCCGGTGTTTTATATCTCGCTTCTCCAGAATGCCGGGATTCGGGATTTATATTGAGGGCAGCAAACGGTCAATTCACAGCCGTGCGCTGGGTCGAGCGAGACAACGTAGATTATCCATTAAACCTTGCCGCTGTTGAGGTGTCTACTGGAGAGGATGTAGCTACTCGCTGGCAGGAGATTGCTGCGGATGTTGCGTTTTAAGGACTGGGCTTGTACTTCGAGATAGTCTTTCAGGAAATAATCGAGGTTTTTGGTGGAGGCGTAGTTCACTGGATGTGGGCTTTTAACTTGTGGCAAATGGGCTAGCCATTCCCAAAGGGTAGGACTTTAAACACCTTGGCTGACGCCACGTCTGTTGACGAACAAAGCAGCGTCTCACAACACCAAAAGAACGCTCTGGTGAGTTAAAAAGAAAACAGATAATCTTACATTCCTAATGCGAGTAAAAGTAAAAATGGCTAATGACATGCAACGTGACTTTGCCAATCGTGATGAATTGGTAAAATATCTCCGCGAACAATTTCCTCATACAGCTGAACACCACATTAGCGACACTGTGGGAGGACGCAAGGCGGCTCAAAAGGTACTGCAAAAAGTAGATCCGGCACGCTACGGGAAAACACGGAACTTTTTCACTGGTGCAGTCACACGGCTTTCTCCCTACATTCGCTACGGTGTTCTCAGCTTACGAGAAATCAGAGATTATGTTTTGGAACACAGACATTATCAAGACGAAGTTACTAAGCTAATTAACGAGTTAGGTTGGCGCGACTACTGGCAGCGGCTGTATATCAAGCTGGGAGATGGTATTTGGCAAGATCAAGAGGAATATAAAACAGGCTATACTCCCTCACAATACGCGCCTAATTTAGCTGATGACATTATTGAAGGTACTACAGAGCGAGTTTGCATCGACAGTTTCAGTCGCGAGCTGCGAGAAGCTGGCTATTTACATAATCACGCACGGATGTGGTTAGCAGCTTACATTGTTCACTGGCGACGCATTCGTTGGCAAATTGGGGCAAAATGGTTTCTCGAACATTTACTTGATGGCGATCCAGCCAGCAATAATATGTCATGGCAGTGGGTAGCCAGTACCTTTAGCCAGAAACCATACTTTTTCAACCGTGAGAACCTAGAACGCTACACTGAGGGTATTTACTGCCGAAAATGCTCTCTTTACGGGCATTGTGACTTTGAGGGCAGCTATGAAGAAATAGAACAGCGACTTTTTCCTCAAGGCGAATTCACCAAACAACCAAATAGCCAAAATTGGCAACGTGGGAAAAAACGACGTTAAATCGGCAGTTAGTATTAGGTTTTTTAACTGAATAGTTATTTCTACTGCTGTAATAGTATAGGGAGTAATTCGTCAGGAGATAAGATTACATACAGATGCTTGTTTTTATGCTGTTGTAAACCGTCTGTTTCTTCTAAAGCTTTGTACCAGTACACTAGGAACGCAAATCAACCTACCATTCGCAGTCTCTTAATGCCTACAATCTAAGTCTTTTTAATTTTTAATTTCGTTACTCGCTACTAGTAATCCAAAATCTAAAATTTAATGGTTACACCAATTGTTTGGGTACATGGAGACTGCCTCAGTCCTCAAAACCCCGCACTTCAACAGTACCCAGACGCTACTGCTATATGGGTTTGGGACGATGCATTAATAAAAGAATGGCAACTTAGTCTGAAACGCCTTACTTTTATCTATGAATGCTTGCTAGAGTTGCCTGTCGTTATTCGGCGCGGTGATGTGGCGCAAGAGATTTTCGCTTTTGTCAAAGAACATAATGCTGACAAAATTGTCACAGTAAACAGTCCCAGTCCTCGCTTTAATAACATTTGTGATCAACTCAAACGTTTTGTGGAACTAGAAGTGCTTGAAGTTGAGCCCTTCTTTGACTACGAAGGTTATATTGATCTTAAGCGCTTTTCACGCTATTGGAAAGTAGCAGAAAAGTATGTATTTGATTAGAGCATTTATCAATCAAAATAGTTCGTAATTACCGATTTAATAACAGTATTAATCAAGTTGACAAAGTTAGATATATTTAAATTTTGCTATTAGTTTGTGTCGAGAATTACGGAAATATTTTTTGTTAAGAAAGCAGGATACTTGATTTTAGTAAAAGTACTTAACTAAAATGCATTATATTGTAT
>JAQYWP010001285.1 GCA_029379285.1 Rhizonema sp. PD38 | reverse complement strand
ATATATCAAATTATGCATAAACAGTCATCAACTTCTACCCTTGAAGGCTTTATTTCGTTTCGTGATCATCAAGTGTGGTATTGCATCATTAAACCGAACCTTGAAGATTCTGGCAAAATACCTCTGTTGTGTCTTCATGGAGGTCCTGGAGTACCCCACGATTACTTGGAACCGTTAGAAGCGATCGCTTCCAATGGAAGGCGAGTTATTTTCTACGATCAACTAGGATGTGGAAATAGCGATCGCCCAGAAAACGCAAATTATTCCATAGATTTATTTAAAGACGAACTCAAAGCCATCCGCAACGCATTAAACTTAGAGCAAATCCATCTTTTTGGACAATCATGGGGTGGTTGTTTAGCACTTGAACATACCCTTTCTCAAGCAACTGGTTTAGCAAGTCTGATTTTGGCTAATACACCTGCCAACATTCAGCAATTTGTGAGTGAAGCTTATAGCTTGATGAATGAGCTACCAGCGGAAATCAAAGAGACTATCAGTAAACATGAAACCGCTGGTACAACCCAAGATCCAGAATATAAACAGGCTATGGAAGCCTTTAACCATTCTTTTCTCTGTCGTTTAGACCCTTGGCCTAATTGTTTGACTCAAGCGTACAGCAAAGTTGGGACAGAGTTTCGGGGGGCTGGCAAAATCATCGACTGGAATGTTGAAAACCGTTTGAATGATATTTCTGTACCGACACTGCTGCTGTCTGGTAGGTATGATGAAGTCACCCCAGCTTGTGTAGAAAAATTAAAACAAGGTATTTCTGATTCAGAATGGGTACTGTTTGAAAATAGTTCACATATGCCTCACTTGGAAGAAACAGAAAGATTTCTGCAAGTGTTAGATGAATTTTTGAGTCGAGTAGAACACAATCACAGCTATTCCTGAACAGAGCAAAGGCACCAAAATTACTAAAAAGCTGCAATCTACATCGGCTTAGTAGTTATAGAGCAAAATCGCTTAACTATGAGTAAAAGTAATTTATCTCTGGCTACAGGTTAATATAGTTTAGCAAAAAATGTTTAAGTCCCGTTAGGATACTGCTACTGGTCACGCTTTATACTGTAAAACAGTGACGGCGGTGAAAATCCACATTTTCATTTCATGGTTCCTATGCGCGAAGTGAATAAAAATGGTTTTGGCAAGGATTTGCAGCTATTGACGGATACTGCCGCCTGTTTCACGCCAAGCCGCTCGCCTAAATCCGTCTGATGCATGCTAAGGGCTTCGCGTAGTTCCTGAAGGGTCATTTCTTCGCGTAAGCTACTGGTTAGAGAAGCAATTCTGACTTCTCGTTCCGGTGAAAATCCTTTGGTAAGTTCTGAAAATGGTTTAGTTTTACCAACTTCCGTCACAGCACAATCTACTGTTCCTGCATCTTATGAAATTGCTCGTTATGTTCGAGAATGGATACCTGGACATTGGGATTATCGCTATAGCCGACGATACTGGATACCTGGACATTGGGCATTGGGCAACAGTTTGGAGACGTCATTGGGGTTAAACCGAAAATCTGGGGGCATAAGCCACTAAATAATAATAGGCAATAATTCAACTGGCTTTTAGGAGCAGATACCGAGATATAAAGCTCTTGAAGTTATTATTTGATTACAGTGGCAATAGCTCATTTTCAATACTGACTGGAGCTAATTTTTTAGTTCTGGTCAGCTATTAATATTCATTGAGTTTTCTTCAAGAGTTTAACATAAGTCAACATTGTTTTAAGTAAGTTAGTAAATTAAATAAAAGTATGTAACAAAATGTAAAGCTATTGTATTTTGTTTGTAGTTTCTTTGTGTTCACGCAAGAGCCTAACTTCAAACATACAATGATTTATTTGTGCCGACTTACTTACCAATATCCATATTATGCAAGCTCTATCTCTAGATAAATTGCTTGCATTATGTTTTTTTCCAGGTTGTTTACGTGCTTTGCTGCGTCTCTCTACAGCAAAATTAGCTCGCAAATATGTAATCTTTCTTAATTTATGCGATAGTGAGCCCATTAGTGGAAATGTCAATAAATGCAACATTCGCTAGCTGTTTTCTAGAAATCAAGCGACACTGTAAAGTGTTGCAATTCTATACGAATGAAGTGATGCTCGATTTCCAAACCTTGGCTGATTTCTCCCGCGCTAACTGCGTTAGTATCTGTGCATTTCTCGTGCCGGCCAATATAATCGCTACATCGTTAACGATCATTTTTGCCGTACTAAATCGCCCATCGCATCAAGTGTGGAAAATGGCGGGAATTGCTAGCATGTTTGCTTTAGTGATGATATCGCACGTATATACTTGGTTCTCTATAGGTGTGGTGATGTCTCCCACTTATATCTTGCTGTGGCTAGCAATTTCCTGTTTGCTGACTAATATCGGAGCTATCTGGTTTCAAAAACGCTACACTAAAGTCCTGAGCTTCGGAAGATAATACACGTTCATTGGGAACACCTAAAAAGATCGGGATGTCTGTTGGCCCCGAAATATATGTATCAATTCATTTAATTTCTTGATACATATACTACAG
>JAQYWP010000261.1 GCA_029379285.1 Rhizonema sp. PD38 | reverse complement strand
TCAGGGGCTTGAAGTATGGACGTAGTATTCCGAAGCGCTACGCGTCTCGAAATACATATTTTTTTTGTTCCATAAATAAATTCAGGGGCTTGAAACCCTATGGCTGCGGGCTCTTAAAAAATTTCTTACCTTCTGCCTCCTGCCCTCTGCCCTCTGCCTTTCTTCGGTAAAGCAAAGCTGCTACAAGAACTCTCTAACAAACCAAAAACTGAAACTGCAATAGAAAAGCTCAAACTTGAGGTTCAAAATCTCCTGAGTCAACAGGAAGAACTAAAAACTAAAATTCGGACCACCAGTCCTAAATACGCAGAAATCAAGTATCCTGAACCTTTGACGTTGCCCCAAATTCAGCAACAACTGGATAAAGATACACTGTTGTTAGAATATTCATTGGGATCTGAACACAGTTATCTTTGGGCTGTCACTCCCAATTCTATTGATAGCTATGAACTGCCAGGGAAAAAACAAATTGAAACCGCCGCAAAGGATTTTAGAGAAAAGTCACAACTACACTATAATGACTTGGCTCTTAACCAACTCAGTCAAATCATCCTTGCACCTGTAGCGAAAAAGTTGGGACACTTGCGGTTAGTGATTGTCGCTGACGGTGCATTGCAAAGTATTCCCTTTGCAGCTTTATCTGACATCATTCTTAACAGTAAGAAGGCATCTGAACAAGGAAAGTACCAGCCGTTGATAGTTAACCATGAAATCGTCAATTTACCATCTGTCACAGCAATTGCTACTCAACGACGAGAACTCATGGGACGCAAAAGTGCTCCCAAAACCTTAGCTATCCTTGCTGACCCAGTGTTTGATGCAAAGGATGAGCGAGTCACAGGTAAACCTGATACATGCATGAACAATAAGCAAGTCACAGACAAACTTAATACTATTGCTCCCAAATTAGACAGTCGTAGTCTTATACAACTTGCTGATCTCAAACGAGCAGCAATTCATTTCAACCGCAACGGCTGGGGGGGACGACTCTGTGGTACACGCAATGAAGCCAATACAATTCTAAAACTCCTCCCCAAAACAGAAAACTTACTTGCTTTTGATTTTGATGCTAACTACAACTGGATAACTAGCAAGCAACTGGCGCAATATCGCTTCCTACATTTTGCAACTCACGGCTTTGCTGATCCCTTAAACCCGGAATTATCAGGAATTGTTCTTTCTCTTGTGGATAAAAGAGGTATACCAACTCCTCAAGGCTATCTACGACTTGGTGATATCTTCAATCAAAATTATCCCGCTGATCTAGTTGTCCTGAGTGCTTGCGAAACTGGGTTAGGAAATAATGTCCAAGGTGAGGGATTAGTCGGATTGACAAGAGGCTTGATGTATGCAGGTGCCCAACGTGTGGCGGTGTCTTTGTGGAACGTTGACGATATCGCCACAGCAGAATTGATGCAGGAGTTTTACGTTCAAATGTTACAGCTTCATTTATCACCGACAACTGCCCTGCGTGCCGCACAACTAAAACTTTGGCAAAACCCGAACAGAAACTTGCCACTGTATTGGGCTGCATTCACTTTGCAAGGTGAGTGGCGATGAATATTTTTCCAAAACAGGGGATGGGGTAAATGAATTCAAAGCTACTCATCCCATTTATCTTCTTTAAAACTCGGTTATTTCATCTGTTGCACTCCAGTAATTATTAAACTCATTTTGAAAATAATTAAACAGTTCAGGATTATTTTCCTTATACAGTTTTATGCTAGGACCAGAGCGAGCATGTGATATTATGTCCGGATGCTTACCCATAATTAAACCGCTACTTGAGGCCACCAGTAGAAGTTCGTTAAACCTCGAACCAAATCTTGTTGTTGAAGCAATTGTTGACAGCGATGAAATAAAACCTCTTCTAATTCATCAAGATTCTCAAATGTTCGATTAGCAAGGGGTTCATTTGTGAGTGGCCACAACCTTACGGCACGGTTGGAGTTCTGGAGAGTGAGATGGCATCTCAACAATATGAATTCCTTTTGGTATCTTAAGTTTTCCTGCGGTATGCCACCCAGCCTGATCTAAGGTCAGTACAACATACTTATTTTCTCCAAGATTGAAATGTTGAGCAAAATCAATCAAAACTTGATTAAAAATTTCAGTATTTACAAAGGGTAGAATCCACCAATATGTTTCTCCTGATTGCGGATGAACAAAACCGTACAACCACAACCATTTAAACCGCAAAGCTCGCCGGACAGAATTTTCTGTCCGGCAGACTTTGCGCCAATATACAGATGCTACTGGTACTGTCCATTCATCTACCCAAATTCGCCTAATGATTGGTTTAAGTCCAACTCGATAGCGAAGCGTTAGCGAGTCCTCGAGCGTCTGTTCATCCATCGTCCAAACTTCTACTTCTGCGCCTGGGTGTTCTTCTTGAACTTGATTCACCGTAGTTGCTAGTTTTTTTTTCCATTCTTCTTGCTCAAAAACGTCTGCTTCTTGGTGAGAAGGGCGGGGTACTCTTAAACGCAATTTCATTGCTTTTAAATACTCCCATCCTCTTTGTCTACTAACCGAATGTCCTAATAATTCACTCATCCAATTTGCTACTTTCTGCCCGTTCCAAAACCCACCTTCCAGAGGTGGCGATTGTAGCGCTTGCCATAATTGTGCTTGTTGAATATCATTCAAGAGTGTATCGGCACCTTGATGCTCATGCCTTTTATCTCCAAGTGATTCTGGACCAATGCGGTTATATCCCCAGACTAATTCGTAAATCCAACTGGGACTGTAACCAGTTACTTCCGAAACCTCCTGGCTACTTTTACCAGACGCTAACAACCAAATAATTTGATAATGACTTCTCTCAACAACGTCTTTCGCTTGACGATAACGCTGCTCTAGTTCTGATAATGATAGATGTGGCTCAATGCTAATACGTTTTGGCATTGGTCAAATAGATGCTTTTCATCAAGGGAATACTTATGAATTTTACTATGGTTGTGCTACCGGACATGATATGAACGAAAGGAAACTAATAAAGCAAACAATTTCCCGTTGGGTAAGTCAGGGTCACAAATAGAAAGACCAACAGGAGGTAGGTATTTAATTTCTCTTACTTTTAATAAACTTATTTTAGATTTACTTATTTTCTCTTTTAAGCTTTTTAAAAGATGAATTGAACTTTCTATTTCATTAATTATATTTTTAGGATTTTTTGTCTTATAAGCTCTAAAAGCCATTGATTCAATTTTTGTTTGATTTCTAGCACACAAAATAATACGTACTTGACAACCTCTATTGATAGCTTTTTGAAGTTCCTCATAAATTGGTCCAATTGTACTTCCAGAGCGAACAAGTAGACATATCTCTTGAGAAGTCTTAAAGTTCAACCCCTCCTGACTTGGTAGGAGCAGCAGCAGCGACGGTTTGCCGTTGGTAAGGTATATATTCAGTGGGAGTATACTGCTGCAAGATTGCTTCACCTCGCCATTGTTGCAAGTCGTTCATGATGTCTTTGAGTGGGATAAACTCCATAGTATTTTCCCCTTGCTTTTCGGCAACGGTAGCCTTATAAGTCATAATCTTAAAGTACATCTCCCGTTGGTCAGCAATTGGAATTTTACCATCGTTGTCCTTTATCCTCAGGAGAATTTCTTCATTACCTTGGTTCATTGCCCCTCCCCAGTTAGGTCCACCATGCTTGACCATGTTTGCCCATTCCTCGGCGATATAAGGATGAATCCGAACAGGGATATCGCCAGCCGATTGGATTGGCTGTTCTCTAGGTGCAGGGGCTGTGGCGGGTTGTGAGTTACCAAAAATTTGTTCTAGGTTGAGTTTTTGAGCGTTTTCAGCAATAAACTTGATTTGGTTTATGTCGTAGTCAGAAATATTCATCTTGCTGACTTCCTTAACGATCCCAGCTTCGGTTTTGGTCAGGTCAAACCGGACAAGTTCTTGGGTTCCTTTTTCCTCAGTAGTTTTGAATAGTTGCAGGCTTGCTCTATTTTTTTCGGGGTTACGTGATCGCTTGATAGTAAACTCACCTACCGTAAGTTTTTCCTTATCAGCCTGGAGGAGGACGTTGTTAAGGGTGAGTAATATCTCGTTTTGTTTAAATACTTCCAGGGTTTTAATTGTCCCAGCAGGTGCTAAACTCCCTAGTGAATTTGCTACATCGCGGATATCGGCAGTGTTGAGGTCGGGAAGTGTGCCATTATCGTTTAAGTGTTCTGCCACTAGAAGAAACTCTTGACGTTCAACAGGTAACATCTCAGTGGGCTTTTTCGTGATTTTGGGTTCTTCCCTTTTATTAAGTTTAAACTCCATCAAGGAGTTTTGCCACCCACATAGTTCATCACTGCGGCGGTGGATGCGGATTGTATCTCCCTCTTGCCGAATTGTAAATACATCACTGCGGTATATACGTGAGCCGTCAAGCTCAAACGAGCCGTATCTTTTCAGCATTGCAGTTGCGGTTTGGGCAATATCTTTGTTTTCGCCTCTGTAACGTTCTTCGCGTGCAAGCTTGTTATTAATCTGATAGATGGGCACTTCTACCTGACGCGCCCACTGCTGCGCTGCTGGCTCTACCCCTTGAGAGTTGGCTACCTCTTGGTAGGTAAATTCAGGTGCATATCTTTTTTGATTACTGGTTTCTAACTCTTCTGGTTGTGGTGCAAAAAACTGGTTACGGGTCGGATTTTCGTTTACCTCTTCTTCAGCTTTAGCTTGAAGTCGGTAGTTACTGGTAACTGTCTCTTCAACTTGAGGGGTTTCTTCTACTTTAGGAGTTTGTTCGGTTTGAGCGATTTTATCTTGAAATCTATTGACTACATAGTCCTCATTTTCAACCGATAAGTTAGTTTTTAGAGGAGTGGGTGAACTGCTTTCGAGTTTCTCAGCTTGGGGTAACTGCTGGGAAGCTACTGGTTCGACTATTTGATTACGAGTTTCGTCGGATTGTTGTTCGCCTGCTTTAGACTGGTTTGTGCTTACAGGAGATTCATAATAATCTACATCTGGTGGTGAGTCAAACTCAGGTGGGTTACTAATATCCACATCATCTAGAAAACCTACTGCTGCTTCCTCTTCTTCGTAAGATGAGTTAACTGGTGCTACTCCAACTTCAAAATCAGTTTGGTTACTATTATCTTTAGTTAGCATTTCTGATAATATATGATTGGCAACTGCTGACAGCTTGTTTACTTTTTCTTCTTTGTTATTATTTTTGAAATCAGTTATATTTATAGAGGTTTGGCTAATATTTTTAATTTGATTTGCTTCTAAATACGTTAAGTTTCCATTATTAGGTAATAACGGTTTTTTATCATCGTAATTCTTAATTATTTCGGAAGATGGGGGTAGTAGTTTAAGGAGGGGAACACTTGCTACATCCATAATTTCATCTTGGGTAAGTGTTTCGGTGACGAGATTGGTTATACACTTACCCTCGCTGTCTTGCTCGTAGATAATAATTTGTTTTTGCGATCCATCTGACTCTATATGAGCAGTAATTCTAAGAGAGCTTTCACCTGACTGCTGGTAATTATTCCCTAAATCTGGTACATCTTTCACTAACCTAGCACCAATAGTTTGAGCTTGATAGTCAGTTAGCTCGGTACCAACTCCATCATTAATTACTTTTGCTTCCAGGGGGTTGGTTAAATCTACCTTCTCCCATTTATATGCGTTCTTGTTATATTCATCAGGTACAAGATTGTAAGTATCCTTCCCAATTTCAACTGCTATTTTGCTAGCTTCGTGAGCTTCTTTGAGCCTATCAAGAATTTCTTTGGTTATTTTGGTCACAGCATAAACTAAAGCCTTGCTTATGCTTTCTAGCGCTTTTGCAGTAGTACTAAGGGTGGCTAGATATGATTCTTGAATTTGAGTTTGTCTTGGGTCAAACATAGTAAATTTATTATTTTCAGAGGATTTTTAAGTTTTAAATTATAGTTAACTTTCCTGTACCATTGGGTGACAACAAAGAAAAATATCCAACTTTAGAGCTTCATAGTACTGTTGGTAATCTATCAAGTAGTACATTATGTAAATATTTGACAAAGACTAACTGATTATCAAATCGAATGATAATCAGTTGGGGACGAGCGCCATCCGAATAAAAATTATCGCAGTAAATACTATCAGGATTTGTGCGCTCGCGATGATAAACTAGCAGGTGATCGAAATAGTGTTTTTCAACGTAGGGAGGAAATAGATGATTCCAACGTGGGAAAGTTTTGTACTTGTTTATTTCTGTCTGAAGATGAGGTGATATCATGTTAAAAAGCTCTTAGAAAAAGGATTTATATGCATCAACTGGTAACGGGGCATTACCAGCTTTTACGGGTGCTTGTGGGATTGGAAAACGCTTATCTACTTCTTGTACCCTGATATCTAAATCTTCTTGACTAGGTCTTTTTTGTGTACTTTTGCGAGCCAGTTGCTTAATGAGCTTCTCCCAATTATTCTCATTTTGTTCCTCTAGTCCAATGAGATATTTTGAAACTTTAATATTTTTTAATATTGGAACTGAACCCTCATTTTTATTACTGTAAGCAGGGTTGATAAATAAACATTTACCTGGTGGTAATTTGAGGAATTGGGCAGGCTCGAACAATTTTCGAGTTCGTTCTTGCTCAGAGATACTTGTACTAGCTTTTCCTCCTCCACTTGACCGAGATTTTTGTTTATATTTAATTTCTTCTTCACCAAGGTAAGCAGAAAATAATCGTGCAGATTCTTCTTCACCAGGATTAAATACAAACTTTGTACCGCACGCACCAAGGATTGCTTTGGAGATTTCTTTACCGTAAATTTTCTCCAACTGTCCCATGTTTTGCCATCCCAGGATACCGCAGAATCCTTCACTCCGGGATTCGTTTAACCATTTGAATAGGTCAGGTAGGAAGATGGAGGGTAATTCGTCAACGCTAACTACCAACGGACCAGTCTCAAACCGCTTTTTAGCAATACTTCTAGCGATAGTCATGTGCATGATACAGGTCATCAAGGGACCGACTGCATCGCGGCGTTCGCGATCCAGACCAAAGATAATCATTTGCTTGCGCTTGATTTCAAGTGGTAAGGTGGTTTTACCGATAAAGCAGCCCAGTGTACCCCTTGCCATAAACCGGGTGAACATTAGTGAAGCAGTACCGGCGATACCTGCGATAGTTTTCTCGGAGCCGGATGAGCTAAATAATTGACCAAAAGCAATCCGTATCCAAGGGTTTAATTCGGCAGCCATTAAGCGTTCGACCATCTTCTCGCTTGAGAGAATAGCAGCTGCGGTCATGATGTCCGCAAACTCGCCAAATTCCTTGGTGAGCATGAGGATTGCCTGGGTTAACTGGTCGCCCGCAGGACCGAAGAATGCGTCTTCCGAGCCGCCGCCAAGCATACGGAAGTTCTTGTTGATCACAGTAGCCAATTGACGTGCCGTTTCAGCATCGCTACTATCGCGCAAGAAATCGATTGGATTGCATACCTCAGATTCAGGAAATCCCGGTGCAAATACGTGTACTTCGTAACCTTTGGACTTTGCGTAACTAGCTATTTTAGCCTGTGACGGGTACTTAAAGTCATACAGGCAAATCCCAAACCCCTGGTCAATTGCCGAATAGAGCATGGGGTTAATAGCCGAGAAAGATTTACCGCTACCAGGTGCGCCAATTACGGCAGTTCCACGTTGAACATCGGGTACGTAAACTGGGACTCCCCCGCTTTCTAGTGATAGTTTTTGACCTTTGTATTTGTGTACTCCAATATACAAGCTGGCGCTATCGCACTTGGGAGAGGTGATTTGTTTCAAGGCTTTTTTCTTGGCTTGGGCAGTTTCTTTTGCACCGCCCCAATAGCTGGTAGCAAGTTTGCCCTTCTTCCCCCCAGATAACATTTGTAGAAGAAATAGTGCTAATATACCAAAAGCGAGTGCTACTCCTTGGGGGGACATCAGTTGCTTGGTATACTTACTAAAATCATAGCTTGAAGTTGAGGGTTGAGCTTCTTGGGTTTGTTTACCTTGATCGGTCTTAGCTATAGCGAAGTATAAATTATTCATAAAAGTTAGAATGAAGAATGTTGCGATCACATACTTTACGCCGAAGTGTAGTGTTTGAGAAAACTTTATCAAAAAGAATTCAGGAGTCAGGAGTCAGAATTCAGACAGAACACATTTGTTGCTCTCGTAAGAGCGAGAGCGTATGAATTCTGTACAACTGGTGAAACAGCGCGTGGTCTTGGGGGTTTCCCGAGCGACTGCTGTTAGCGACCAAGGAGCGTCACCTGAAGGGCGGATGAATAAAAGGGTTTAAGACCCTCCTGCTTCTAGGTGGTGGGTTGAATCCCTGACTGATTGATTCTGACTCCTGACTTCTGACTTCTGACTTCTTCTTCAATTGGTTTAAGGAGCTACTTTTTTAGGTACAGTTAAAGGTGTACCAAGGATGATGGGGGTCATTTCTTTGTACGTAAAAAATGGCACAGGACCAATGAAATAGGGGCTGCATCCCAAATCAATAAAGCCACCGCGCTTGCAGATGCGGAAAAACATTGCTGTAGTAATGCTCCCGGATGCTTCATCAACATCCCAGACGACTTGCTTGAAAGCTTTGCCGAATGGGTGGCGACCGGTGGGTTCTTTGCCGCCGTTAAGGTTGCCGAGTATTCCAAATCCCCCCTTAACTTTCTGGAACTTGCCGGACATCCATTGTGCCCCGGTAAGGGTATCATCACCTGCAACTTCTATATGAGCGCAATCTTTAGTGCAGGGTACATTGAATCCTTCCTGATAGCTTCCCGAAATTGACTTCCAGCGATCGGCTTCCACCTCCCGCAATGGCAGATCCACCTTGCCGACAAAGCTTAGATCGGGTACGGGAACTCCGGGGAAAGAGTCAAATGGTACGTCTGCTAATCCCGGAACTTTGTCAATTGTTGTATTCTGCCAGTTGTAGAAATTTTTGAGAGGGGCTGACTCAATGCCGGGGATATCTGTGAGATTGTAATCGGAAAGTTTAATGTATTTCCCCAGTTCCGCTTTCTCCAGTTCGGGAAAATCTGAAATTGCACTGCTGATTGTACCGGAATAAGAACTTCCCCTTATTTTTTCAATGGCATCGTTAATAGGTGGAACATCACTGGCAAGCATATTGCCTAGTTCTGGTATGGCATCAGTCAAATCGGCAATAGTTTGCCAGTTGGTTAATTCCAGGCTATCTAGTTTCAATTCTTTCAAGTTGATATTCGTGACACTTGCAATGTCTTTAACAGATAGCTTCTCTATTTGAAATTCACTCGCTTCAAAGTCACCAAGTTCCATAACTTGAGCCAAGCTTTGTCCTGCTTCCCAACTGCGCGTCTCCTTCATGCCAGGGCTTTTGATATTGGGGAATTCGACGCTACCAGCTTCCCCAAATTTCATGTCTTTGAACGTAATATTACTCCAATCAGGAATTGGTGCGCCGCTGACGTATTTGGTAGGTATGGGTTGTTTTTTCGGATTGGCTGTTTCAGCAGCAACTGCGCGATCGCCAATGATGAAATTGATGCCTGTACTCCCAATATTGTAGCTACCTCCAAACCGGATAAGTC
>JAQYWP010000260.1 GCA_029379285.1 Rhizonema sp. PD38 | reverse complement strand
TAAAACTCCTGCTAGACAAGGAATTTTTCTATGCAGCTTCACATAGATTTGGTATAAAGCACTCAAGAGCGCAAAAATTATGAGAAGCTGCCGATACCGAACAGCCACTTCTTCGCTTGGGATGATTAAGTCTTTCGTCTCAAATGAGTTAGTGTGGCAAACATCAAAAGTACCTATCAAAATGCCAGCATTATTGCTAATAATCGTGTTTTTTTCAATAATAAAGGCACTGATTACCGCTTAATTTTTCATTTTCATTATTGTTGTGTTGAATTATAATTAGTTGTTTTAATACATCGACTACGATAGAGGAAATCAGATCTTAGTAAAACCATTAGTTATGCTGCGAGAAAATCTTAAAAAAGAAATAGACAAGTTAAGTGAGGAGCAGCTCAAAAAGATTGCTGATTTCATTGCTTTCCTTGAATTTCAGTCTAGGCAGATCGAATCGTCACATCTATTTTGGCAAAGGGCAACACCAACAGAACGGGCCAGAGAGTTCCGTGAGTGAGTTTCACAACTTCCTAAAAACATTCCTAGTCTACCTGATGAAGCCATAAGCCGCGACACTATTTACGAAGAATAACTGTATACCTGCTTGATACCAATGTTGTTTTACGCTTCGTCAACTTCCATCGTCTGTGCAAGAGCAAGCTACAAAGCCACAAAAGCGCGATACGGCGATACCGCCGTGGCCTTTGGCATCGCAAATTGCTAAAATAACTCAATGAAATATTTTGCTCCGAGGACTTGACGATGGTTGCTGCTGTCCAATTCCAGACCTACACCGTAGAAAAGTTTCTTTGCCTAGATCTGCCCGAAGGACAGGAATACGAGTTAGTTAACGGAATTGTTACACCCATGTCTGAACCTTCGATCTGAACTACTGGTAGAATTGCGATTGGAAAGCAGATGTTGTCAACTTGGGCTACTAGTGCATCCGAAGCCGATACTAGAACTTGGACCTAAAGATACTCGTAAACCTGATCTAATCGCGATTAATCGGGATTCTTGGAATCGACAGACTCAGTCAGAAGCCGTATTGAAAGAACCTCCTTGTGTTGTCATTGAAATTGTCAGCACGAATTGGGAGGAGGACTACCGCAACAAACCCCTATGGTATGCAGCTTTTGGGGTGAATGAGTTTTGGATCGTTGACCCCTTATTCACTATTGCTCGTTATCCCAAGCGTAAGAATCCTAAGATTCACGAACCGACCATCTCCATTGGGCAGTTGGTTCCCTCGCGTAGCATTTTGGTTGAATGGGAATACGAGTTTGAGAGTTTTACAGGCAAAGATCGTCTCAAGTCTCAATTCTTTCCAGATTTAGATATGACTGTGGAGCAAATTATTGCATTTGGGGCAGGAATTTGACTTTGGGTTTATGAGGAATAGCAAAAAGCATTGATTCACAAATATCTACACTGCGTATAAAGAAACAAATTCTCAAGCAATCTTAGGAAGTGTTCTTACTCTTTGCTAATCATATAAGCACCTGCTGGTATATGGAATCAATTATTCGCTTCGACCTAATTTTCCATTACCGACAACTGAATCTGCCACGCCTAGCAGATTCGGTTTAATGAACAACCTTAGAAATATACCATAATATGATCTATACGTGTTTTTATTTCTTGTAAAACTTACTATGCCTTTCGTTTCCAAGCTGCGTCCTTATTTTCTCGTAAGCTTATTCCTCAGCTTCCTGCTCAGTGGAGTGCTGTTTTCAAGTAAATTCTCCAACGCTGCTACACCAACAGCAGTGACTCCAGTATCTAATATTTCCCTGACCAAAGGAGTGCGGAAAACAGTCTTGAGCAATGGTTTAACAGTGCTCACTAAGGAAGTCCATACTGCACCAGTTGTGAGCGTGCAGGTATGGTATCGAGTTGGTTCGCGCAACGAGAAAGCGGGGGTAAATGGCATCTCCCACCAGCTAGAACATTTGATGTTTAAGGGTACCACTGACCGTCCGGTACAATTTGGGCGGTTGTTTAGTGCTTTAGGTAGTCAGTTTAATGCTTTTACCAGCTATGACGAAACCGCTTACTTTGGGACGGTGCAGCGTGACAAGTTGGAAGCGCTGCTCACCTTAGAAGCCGATCGCATGGAAAGCGCTTTAGTGGGACCAGAGCAACTGACAAGTGAGAAGCGCGTGGTGATTTCAGAGTTGCAAGGATACGAAAATTCACCAGGCTACCGTCTCAGTCGGGCTGTTATGCGTGCTGCGTTTCCCAACCGACCCTATGGCTTACCTGTGGGAGGCACAAAAGCGGATGTACAGAAATTCACGGTGGAGGAAGTACGTAACTACTACCAGACTTACTACAGTCCCAGTAATGCCACTTTAGTCGTGACAGGAGATTTTGCTACTGAACCTGTTCTAAAAACAATTCAACAAAATTTCGGAAAGCTCCAGAAACGTGGCAATGCGACAACGGAGAAAGTCCCCGCTTCACCTGCGACATCTACGGTAAAACAACCACCCATTGTTCTGAAACAGCCAGGAAGTGCGGCACTACTGCAAGCCATTTATCCTCTCCCAAATGTTAATCATCCGGATGTACCTGCGATCGATTTGATGGATGGCATCCTCACAGGTGGACGGAGTTCCCGGCTTTACCAAGCTTTGGTAGAATCTGGACTGGCAAGTTCAGTTGGTGCTAATGCTTCAGAACTCATCGAACCGGGTTGGTACGAAATTAGTGCTACGGCGGCTCCAGGTAAAGAATTGTCAAACATTGTGACTGTGCTGCAGCAGGAACTAGATAAAGTGCAGCAACAACCAGTGACAACAGAAGAGTTGAACCGAGCGAAAACACAACTGCAAGCCTCGTTTATACTTAGCAATCAAGACATTAGCTCTCAGGCAACTCAACTGGGGTATAACCAAACTGTAGCTGGAGATTATCGGTATAGTGAGCGATACCTAGATGCTATTTCTAAAGTCACAGCGGCAGATATACAGCGAGTAGCGAAAACTTACCTTAGTCCTGCCAAACAAACCATCGGCTTTTTTGAACCAACCCAACTTAATGGGAAACCAGGAACTTCTAATGCAGGTACTGGTCGCACTGCTGAAAACTTTAGCCCTGGTAAGCCTGTCGATCCAGCAGAACTTGCCAAATACCTCCCTCCGGCGACATCAGCGACTGATTCCACTAAGCAATCGCTACCGGAGCAATTTACGCTTAACAATGGGTTGAAAGTTCTCCTACTAGCTGACCACAGCGTTCCCAGCGTTAACCTCACCGGACAAATTAATGCTGGTACTGGATTTGACACAAATGCCAAAGCAGGGCTGGCGGCTCTTACTGCTGGTAACTTGATGAATGGAACGCGGACGCAAAATGCTCTCACTTTGGCAAAAACTTTAGAAAATCGAGGAGCTAGCTTGGGCTTCGCTGCAGGTCGTGAGGGAGTCACTGTTGGTGGACATGGGCTATCTGCCAATTTACCGATATTGATTCAAGACTTAGCAGATGTGATGCAAAATGCTACCTTCCCTGCTAACCAATTGGAACTTAGCCGTCAACGGGCGTTAATCGGTCTGAAAGTTTTGCTAGACGACCCTCGTGGACTGGGAAGACGGGTATTCCAACAAGTTATTTACCCGGAAAATCATCCGTTTCATAGCTTTCCCACAGAACAAAGTTTAAAAAGCATTACTCGTGACGATTTGCTTGGCTTCTATCAAGAACATTATCGGCCGGATACAACAACAATCGCCCTTGTTGGTGACTTTGATCCAACTAAAGTCAAAGCATTGCTGAATCAGGCTTTCGATAAATGGCAAGCAAAAGGCAAGCCTCCCGTTCTCAATATCCCGCCTGTCTCATTACCGCAAGCGACAACACGCCAAGACAAACTGATTCCCGGTAAGGCAGAGGCTGTGACCTACATCGGTTATAACGGCATTTCACGGAAAGACCCCCGTTTCTATGCTGCCTCAGTACTGAATCAGATTTTAGGTGGTGATACCTTATCCAGTCGGTTGGGGACTGAGGTGCGCGATCGCCAAGGTCTGACTTACGGTATTTACAGTGCCTTTGCCGCTGGCATCTATCCAGGTCCATTCTTGATCCAGATGCAAACTTCGCCAGGTGACGCCCAGAAGGCGATCGCCAGCACCCTAGCTTTACTAAAGCAGTTTCGAGAGCAAGGAGTCACGGAGGCTGAGTTGAACACAGCAAAACGCGCAATTACCAACAGCTATCCTGTAGATTTAGCTGATCCTAGCGATGTATCAAGTATCATTTTAAACAATTCTGTGTCTGGACTTTCTGCGTCGGAAATCCGAGATTTTCCCAAACGTATTAATGCGGTGACTTTGGCTCAAGTACAGCAGGCAATTCAGGAGTTTATTCAACCTGATAAGCTGGTCATTGTTACAGCCGGTCCTGGAGAAGCTGTACAAAAAAGTGGACTCTAACTCAATGGATGAAGGATAAACTGTTTTTCTCCTTCATCCTGCGGGGTTTGCGTAAGTTTTTTTCGCCCAATGTTCTAATAGGTGGCTTTACTACTCCGCAAACCTTGCACCATTTTTCTACAGCTTTATCAGATCCGCCAAAATCCCTAGCAATTTGTATTGTTGGTTTTTCCCAGACTAGTTTTTCGAGTTCTTCTTTTGATGGTCTTTATACTTTTCTCTGTAGCGGTTCTCGTTTTAGTCACATCCCATACGCCTTCTCAAGAAAGCCCCTCTCCCAAGCGCGTGTGTGAGGGGTGCCCGTCAAGGCGCGAAGCTCTCTTGACGCGAAACGAGCCTGTGAGAGTACTCTCACAGGCTCGTTTCGCGGAAGCTTCCGCCCCCAAGACCCAAGCGCGAAGTGAGCCTACTGTGAATCTTCTGATCGCCGAGCTTCGCGCTCTTGAGGGCGAGAGTGTATGAGATTTGACTGAAAACGGCTATAGTATGAATTATTAAGTCTGGATTAACCTATCAGCTAATGACGCTTGAAGATTTGTATTTCAGTCAAACGAGCGCGGCAGGACTCGAACCTGCGACCATTTGCTTAGAAGGCAAATGCTCTATCCAGCTGAGCTACGCACCCGGGTAAAAATATTGGCTTCACGATAGACTCAATCAATAATAGTATACTTATTCTCACAGCAAATTGCAATCAAAAATTGCAATTCTTATCTTGATAGAGCTAAGATCCAAGTCGCTAGCAAATGGATGTGCCTTGTTGAGGCAGCCAAGAGCAATCAGATCTCCTATATTTAGGTAAGCCTTTGTGTTTCCTCCTCGGTTTAAAAACACGAGGCTTCCATACGTATCGGAGATTTTTAGATGAGGAGTTATTTGCAAGTGTCATGTTTATTCTCAAACGGCAAGATGTTGAAATATCGACGATTGAACACCCAAAGCGGGAGCAGCAGGTACCGATCCTCCACTATCAGGGGCAAACTTTTAGATTGATCAGCATTTTTAAAACCAATCAAGAAGAAGAAGCCAAAGCCTTGTGGAGAGAATTATCGGATAATCGAGGTAAAGCGTGCGTCTTGCTAGAGGAACCGGAAAGCTATAGCATTTGGGCGAAGATTCGTTTAGATCAGCTTGAGAGTGACACTGTTTCGGATCGCAATACAAAAGTTTTAACTCTTGGCAGTATTTTCTTACTACAAGCAGTATATGTGGACATTGAAGAATTTCTAGGGACTCGGCAAGCGGGGTTATTTGAGAAAGACATTGTGCGTGTGTTGCAGCAGGGGCAATTTCCTCAAGCATCCTCACCAGATGCCGTCAAACACTTGCTCTTCATGAACCTGGCTGAGGCACCTCAAATACCGAAATGGCAAGAAAATCATGTCATCACTCTCTTACAAGAACTGCATCGGTTAGCGAAAGCTTATTTTGGCAATACCAACTTCGTCTATCAAGCAGTTGGTCGATTACAGGATATGCCAGAAGAAGAACGATTACTATTTAATAGTTGGCTAAATCAATCTTCAGTGAGTAAACTATGGCATTAGCACCACTGTAGTTTCTCCTAGCATAGAATTGTTACGGTCGTAGTAAACTTAACTTGTTACAAGGTACAGACAGATGCTCCTGACACAGTTAATAAGCTAAAAGACTGCTAGAGTGGATTTGAGAGTGTGAATTTTTATGAGTAGCGTCTACAACAAGTCATACGGTCCTAAATCTATGTTCACCACTCAGAACATAATCTTAATTAGCATTGGTTGGGGTATACTGGCACTTTTGTACTTTTTATTATTTAGTGCCAAAATCCCTAATTCTAATGGTATAGAAAGACGTGCTGACTGGTATGTAATTGGGACCAATATTTTTGAAGCAGTAGCTTACTTGGGTGCAGGTATCTTATGCTTAAGAAATTGGCTCAATCCGCAAATGGTTAGTAGTAGAAATGTATGGCTCGCAATGGGCATAGGTATGATTAGTTATTTTTTAGGAGGAATATTTTTTGGCTATACGGAAATAGTCAAAAAACAAGACCCTATCGTTTCTATCGGCGATATATTTTTTGTAGCAACTTATGTATTATTGGGCATGGGGATGATTTGGGCGGTGGCTTCTAGGCGACTCAATCTAGAAGCATGGCAGTGGATAATCGTTTTGGCAATTGGAGTCTTCGGTAGTGCTTTGTCATGGCTAATTTCTACTTTGCCAGAAGTCGCTAAGGGGCAAGTACCTGCCTGGGCAGAAAAGATCGCCCAAGGTTTAAGTTGGTTTTATGTGACCAGCGACGTGTTATTGTTAATGATTGCCACTACTTTACTACTATCTTTTTGGGGCGGACGAATGTCTCTGTCGTGGCGAATGATTGCAGCAGCAACATTCTCGCTATATATTGCAGATATGTGGTTCAAATACGCTCAGAAAATTCCGGACTATCAAAGTGGGGAAATATTAGAAGTATTCTGGGTATTTAGTGGGGTGCTCTTTGGAATGGGTGCACTCTTAGAATACGACACATCATTGAATCGTTCGCGGCGTGAACGCGGAAGAAAAAGAGCTTAAAAAAATTTGTGGTATCTACCGTGAGAAAATTAACAGAGCCAGATAAGCAAGAAATACTCAAATTGTATCGAGAGAGTGCCGAAACGACCTCAACCTTAGCAGATCGTTACGGAGTCAGTAACTCGACAATTAGCCGCCTACTCAAAAGCACCTTGCCAGAAGACGAGTATGAATACCTCGTTTCTTTAAAGCGTGCTGCCAGAACTCCAGAAGGAAGGGCACAGGTTACTTATGATAAACCACATGCCTTCTCGGAATCACAATCAGAGAAGAAAGTTGAAGTGGTGCAGCCTCCGCCTCCGGTTGTCAAAGTTCAACCTGTTAAGCCAGTTGTAGAAATAACCGAGAAACCGATCCCTCGGAGTGAAAGAGAGCCAAATCTCATTAGGCGGGTACGACGGCGCTCTTCAGCAACTGAGACATCACCGACTCCTATAGCAGAGCAATTAGAACTTTTAGAACAAAAACCTCTAGAAGTCATCAGTATTCCCAGCCCATTAATGGAGGATACAAATCCAAAAGCTAGTGTTATAGCGGAAATGCTCGGTGAAGATTTGCTAGACGAGTCAGAAGAGTTGGAGGATTTAGATGATGAAGATGAAGATGAAGATGAAGAATACTTAGACGATGATGACGACACTGATGTGCCTCGGCCTTTGTTTACAAGACCAAGAACGGGTGACGCCTCAGTTCGGGTGTTACCTCTATCAGCCGCTAGTTTGCCCAGAACTTGCTATTTGGTGATTGACCGTTCTTCAGAATTAATCACTCGTCCACTTAGAGACTTTGGGGATTTGGGACAAATTTCCAGTCCGGAAACCCAGCAAAAAACGTTACCTATATTTGATAACCATAGAGTGGCAAAGCGCTTTTCAACTAAGCGCGATCGCGTGATCAAAGTTCCTGACAGTAAAATGCTGCACAAGGCTCGTTATCATCTCCAAGCCAAGGGAATCACCCGATTGTTGATTGACGGACAAGTTTACTCGTTGTCTAGTGTTTAGTTGGTTGTTAGTTGTTAGTTGTTAGTAGAATAACCAACAACCAACAACCAACAAAGTACTGTTTATGGATAATTCGGCAAGCTTTGGTGTCATCTTGGTGACAGCTCCTTCTGTAGAAGAGGCAGAAGCAATGGCCAATGCTCTTGTAGAGGCACAACTGGCTGCTTGTGTGAGTTTGTTGCCTATACACTCAATTTACCGTTGGAAAGGTGAATTACACAAAGAGCAAGAATGGCAACTGCTCATTAAAACCGACTTGAGCCAATTTTCCACCTTGGTCGTTAAAATTCGGGAACTCCACTCTTACGAAGTCCCAGAAATCATTGCTCTGCCAATTGTCGAAGGTTCTCAACCCTATCTACAGTGGATTTCACAACAACTTAGGAGTTAGGAGTTAGGAGTTAGAAATTTAGTAACTCCCTACTCCCCACTTCAAATACGTTCCACTCCCTTAGCTGTAAATAGCACTTGCTAAACGCGTTGCTAAATCAAAAATGTCCTCTTTGCGGGCAATTTCCTCAATCCATGCCGGAGGAATATTTTCCACGCCATAATAAATTCCAGCCAACCCACCTGTAACAGCGGCGGTGGTATCCGTATCACTGCCTAAATTCACTGCTGTGAGCACTGCTTCTGCGTAGGAAGAACTATTGAGCAAACACCAAAGTGAAGCTTCCAGGGTATATACAACATAGCCACTGGAACGAATTTCCTCTACTGGCAACTTGGCAATCTCTCCACTAAAAACTCTGACAAAATACGACATTTCTGTCGCGTACTCAGATGCAGAGTAAATTTGATGTATTTTTTGTAATCCTTGTTCGTAAGCAGTTTGTAGTTCAGCGCCTTCCAAAAGAGAAATTGCGATACTGATGTAAATACCGCAGGCAATTTGTGATCTTAAATGGGCGTGGGTAATACAAGAGACTCGATGCGTCCGCAAAATCAGTTCTGCAAAATTCAAGGTTTTGTGATAAAAAGCGATCGGCAAAATTCTCATTAAAGAACCATTTCCATTACTTTTTTCACTCTTTCCGCCAGCTTCTAGAGGTGGAACTCCCTGTTGCCAATTATTAATCGCCTGAAACGTCGTATTCCCAACGTCAAATACCTTACCGCGTGCAGTCCAGTAGGCTTCGTTATACCAGCAGGAGAAGGAATTGGCTATCGCTTCCAACGAAAACCCCTGACAAAGACATTCTGCTAAGCAAAATGTTAGTGAACTATCATCAGACCATGTGCCTGGTGGTACATCCCAAGTTCCATAACCCTGCATTGATGTTACAGGAGTTTTAACTCGTTCAGCACGGTTTGTGAACTCAACTGGTACACCCAAAGCATCACCCACACACAACCCCATTAAAGCCGATAAGGTTTTTGCAGTGGTTGACATAACTCTCTCTCCTTGTTCTTAAAAATTTACATTCCTAAGTGTCTTCTCAAAGCATTTCAACATTTATTTACATATTTAGGTTTTTTTGGACCTACCTACTTAATAGCTATTAGCTAATAGCTATTCACTAAATGTTACTTACGTGTGCCAATTACAAAAGTGTCTGATATTGCGT
>JAQYWP010000020.1 GCA_029379285.1 Rhizonema sp. PD38 | reverse complement strand
GAGATTCAATTTTACTTTCTACCATTTTTTTGTACCCAATTCATATTCCGGACGAGTCTAGTGAATCTATTTGCTAATTCAGCGCTGACGAGTGAACCCAGACTATGACCAACCAAGTTAATCTTACTACCATCGTTTAATCCCCAGCCTTTTAATTTTTTCTCTGCAAAATCAGTGACTTCTTTAATCCATTGAGCTGCTACATAGGGACCGAGGTTAGTTATAGCTGCTTCACTCCAATCAAGTGATAAAACAATCGCACTAGGATTTTCATCTTTGATACTATTAGTCAACGTAGCAAGATTGCCATCTTCAGGTTTACCATTCCAACCGTGGGTGACAATCCACACAGATTGTCCATGCCACTTCTTCAACACATCGTCTTTGTTTCCACCTCCAGCGCTCACTAAGTTGAAATGAACCTGATGCTTTTCTGAACCGATTTTGACGGTTTCTTTTCCTACTAAATCAAAAAGACTTAGAACTTGATCACCTGTGTAATTATTATTACCAAAGATAGTATTAGTTTGAAAATTTTCAATGAAACCACTACCTGCTTCCCAGGATATGGGGCTAGAGAAGAAATTAGAGATCATGAGGTCATCTGTTGGTTTAATCTCACCATCTTGATTTAGATCGATTGTCAATGTTGTTCCGTTTCGATCAAAACCAATACCAGTAAATGGTGTTGACACTCGCTGTAGAAATAATCCTGATAGCTGAAGCGTGTCTGTACCAGCATCATCTAGAATTTTAGTTCCACCTGCTTTTTGAGCATCCACTACATAAATATCATCACCCGCACCTCCAATTAAAGTATCAGCACCACCTCCTCCAATCAAAGTATCATTACCATCTTTCCCATCTAAAATATTGTTGCCACTGTTTCCTGTGAGAATATTATTACCGCTATTCCCTGTACCATTAATATTGGCTGTCCAAGTTAAAGTCAGATTTTCAACACCCTGCCATTGTTCAATTGAGTTAGTCTGAGCAGTTTTCAAAGTGTCAGTAATCGTGTACGAAACTTTAAATACTAATGCATTGCTAAAAGGATCAAACAGCAAAAGATCAAAATTTCTATCAAGCTGATTAATATTATTGTTAATTACTTTAATATTAGGGATAATTTGTTGATTGAAAGCACTACCAACCGGATTTCCTACACCGTAAACAAAGCCAAAATTACCTGAGTAGTCAAAATCAACGCCTTTCTTAGCGGTTCCATCAGCAGTTTGATAACGATAGAAGCCAGTCAGAGGAGTATCAAAAATTTTCAGAGTGGAGTTGTCAGTAATCCCATTGTCATAACCCTCAACTAAGGTAAAGGGTAATTTTTCAAAACCATTTTCATCAACAATTGCCATCGTTTTTCTCCGGTTCTAGATATTGAGCTATGTATTTAAGGCAAAGCAACCACTTACTCAGCGGAATTCATGTAAATCAAAACAATCACTCTGATGTGGTGATTGTTTTGATTTAATAACTGTCAGTTAGCCTTCATTCATACAAATACAAAATTCACAGGCAAGGTAGATAAAGCATAGGGATTATTCAGAGTTACCGAATCGATGTATGAATCTAGATGTAGAAATGCAAAACTCCCCTGTGGTAAGCGCTTCACACCATGCGTCTTTACGAGAATTTTTAGTGCAATACAAAAGAGTCTGCATACATGTAATTAGGATTTGCTAAAAAAGTCATGAAAAAGCAAATACTTAATTTCAATGCAATCTTAACAAAAATAATTTTCACGACGACTCCAAAGGATCGCTATAGTGAAAAACAAGGCGGAAGGAGAAACAAAAAATGGTTAATAGCATTATTGAACTCATTGAAGACCCGGAATTAAGCAATGTTGATGATCCAGAAGAGAAATTCATTACTAGTGGCGTGAACTGGGAAAGCTATGAAGCTCTGTTAGATAAGATAGTAGACAACTCTCATTACCGTATTAATTATCTAGATGGATTATTAGAAATTGTATCGCTTTCAATCAGACATGAAAATATAAAAACAAATTTGGGTATGCTGCTAGAGCGCTTTTTCTACAAGAAGCGCATTCGTTTTTTCCCTATGGGAAGTTCCACTTTCAAAAATAAGGCAAGAAAAGCTGGGGCGGAACCAGATGAATGTTACTGCATAGGAGAAGAAAAAAAAGTACCAGACTTAGCCATAGAAGTAGTTGTTACTAGTGGCAACATCAGAAAACTAGAAATTTATCGACGTTTAGGAGTTCAAGAGATTTGGTTTTGGGAGAGATATCAATTTAAGCTGTACCACTTACGGGACAATTCTTCAACTGAAAAAGCTGCTGTTTACCCCGAAACCTATGGGTATGAGCAAATTACGAAAAGTGAGTTGTTACCAGATTGGGACATATCCTTGCTAGAACAATGTATCTCAATCTCCGACTCCATTCAAGCAATTGACGAATTTGAGCGTGGCATAGAGTGAGCAGAGAATGCGCTTCCCAAACCCGTCCGTAACGGATAAGTACTTCCTATGACTAGGTTTGAGCAATATCGACTTAATGGTTATTGATTGTAATAATGATTTTTTGGAACCTTTGCACCTTGCTAAACTGTACCTTTGCGAATCATATCAAAACCATATACATAAATATCTGCAAACTTATAGCGTTTCTCTTTTTCACGCCACTCAGCACTCTCATCATTTTCATTCTTTATTGTATTAACATTTTTTTGCAAAGACTTCCAAACATTTCTAACTTTAGTCATCCCTACTTCAGTCACATCGGGAACTGGTGTAAAAACGAAGTTGATTGATAAATTTTTTAATATTTTTAGTGATTGGAGAAGCAAATCAATTCCTTGACGGTTTTGTTCATTTGGAAATAGGAATATAATTACTTCATCAGCCGCTTGAAATAAGGAAAAAGCTCTTCACATACAGTTTTGTAATTTGCTGCTTGAGCGAACCTTGCCAAGTATCCTGCATTCTCCTAATCCTTAAAGTTGAGTAGTTTGCTTCAGTAACCACCCTCTGAGGCTCTGATAGGCGTTTAACCAGCGTTTGTAATTTGCATCATCAGGCTCACTGCAACAATAGCGCATATCTATGAAATGTAAACTAGGATTCTCAACCTCATTTAACCATTTCATCACATCTGGAAATTGTTGAAGCCTTGTTTTTAGTCGGTTGTGTCGTTTAAGAGCTTCATTATAGCTATGTCCTGGATTAGTGATAGTATGACCAGGATTATTAGAGTCGGTCTTCCATTCTTGAATTGCTGCCTTCGGTAGAGTTGCAACAATCATAGACTTTAACAAACACTTAATAGTAACACCACCAAAGTGCATAGCAGCTATTTTTCTTCCAGACTGACGGCACAACGCATGTTGTTGCTGCACTCAGCGATCAACCAGCTCGCGGGTTAGTCGTTTCTGCGCCCAGTGCCTTTGCTCAACTAATTGAAGCAACAGGGACGCTAAACGAGAATGAGGCACAGCTTAATTGTCTGCTATTGCGATTTTTCCATCCATCGCGACGAGATCTGAGGATATCAACATGACAACAACGACCGATTCCGATTTTACTGCCCGCGAGGCACTACGCCTGCTCGGGCCTGATCCCGAAAACTAAGTGCCTGATCGCCCTGGCATCGATCACAATGTCACTATAAAATGATCGTGATACAGCCTCGCTATGGGATACAATATTGCAATCCTAAAGTTAATAGGGATTGAAAGCAGCTTGTGCGGCAACTGCTTGAATAGTTGATAGCGGGACTTCAGCAAAATACTCTCTCTGAAATTGTTCTTCGCGGATAGCAGCTAAAAATTGTGCGATCGCAGTTTCTACAAGTGTTTGTTCACAAATTGAATTCTGGGTGAATAGCAAATAACGCTCTTGTGTTTTCACACTCAATCCTAACAACTTTAGAGCTTTGAACCCTAAGTGTAAAGTTTGATCTTTGATCCTAAGTTTTTCTAAAATTTGAACGCGGGTTACAGGTTGATTTGTACGACTTAGATATTTGGCAATTCCTACCAAAGTCAGCCAGATTTGCTCTGGTGATTCTTGGTTTGGTTTAGACCAAGCTATTGCTAAAGGTTGTCGATTGTGAAGTGATCGCCTCATCCAAGCACGTAAATCTTCCCAACTAGTCGGACACTCTTTCAGCAAAAGTGCTGAGGAGCCAGCGCCGTGCGGAGAGAAGTCGTAAGGAGGAGCCAGTGCGAATGACGGCTTTCCCTCCTGACGAACTTCGGAGGATTCCCCAACGCTCTTATCTTGCGACGGGAAACCCTTCTCCAGCACTGGCTCCCGTTGAGGCGACTGGCGTTCTTGAGTGCTGAGTCCTAAGTGTTTTTTATTTGGGAGTGAACGCCAATCTAAGATGAGTGCTGAATGCTGAGGAGCCAACACCACGCTGAGAGATTCCTCATTGAGGCTACGAGCGTTGCTGAGTGCTGCGACACAGGGACGCACTGCTATCAGTCGGATTTCATAGCGTTTTTTGAAAGTGTTATAATCCAGTTCTGCTATACAATCACATCTCGAAGCTGGCAAATCATCTTTATAGTGTCCCCACCATACACCGGGAAAAGGGCTGCGGCTAGACTCATCGAGAATGTCAAACTCTGCTTTAATATATTGTACCTTTTTCCCCTGTGAATCTTGCTGATTGCGATGCCAAGCATTTTGAAACCAGCAGTTTTGAATTAACAGTTTAGGAACAGGGTTTCCCATCCCGCATGGTTCTAGCAGTTTAAGTTCTAAAAATAGCTCTTTGCCCAAATCGGCTACTGTTACCGCTAAGTCGGCTTGCACCGTTGGTGTTAAGTTTGCACCTCTTAAAGATTGTCGTAACTGCTGGTTAATTGCCTCTGTAAATAAAGGAAGATTTTCTAATGGAAGACTCAACCCTGCTGCAAATGGATGTCCACCAAATCGATGCAACAGATGGGCTTGCTCTTTCATCAATTGATATAAATCGACCGAGTTGACTGAACGAGCGGAACCACGGGCAAGCCGAGGAGATGCTCCCGAATTTTCCTTGTCCCCTTGTCCCTCACTCCCCACCTCTTCTGTACTTAATAAAATTGTTGGACGGCCTGTTTCTTGTGCGACTTGCCCAGCCACTAAGCCCAAAACGCCTACCGGCCATTGAGGATCTTCAAGGACGATGACACTAGTGGTTGATAAATCGAGTTGGATGAGTTTTTGGGAGACTTGCTGGGCAACATCTTTTTGTAAAGACTTGCGACGGGTATTTGCCAATTCTGTGACTTCTGCTAGTCGGTTGACTAGCTTATTGTCGCGGCTAGTAAGTAATTCCACGCACAAGCTAGCATCACCTTGAATACGACTGACGGCATTAATTCGGGGACCAAGACCGAAAGAAATATCTGTGGGGCGATCGCCACTTTTCTGACATAGTTCCAATAACCTTCCTACCCCTGGTCGTCGCCGCGCTGCTGGTGCCTGTTTAAAATCTTCTTGCAGTCGTTGAATTCCCAACTGCGCTAAATAGCGACAATCTCCACTTAGCTGTACTAAGTCAGCAATTAGCCCAACCGCGACTAAATCTAATAAATCTTCTAATGGTTGTTGAGGGACATTTGGCAAGGTTTGATAAAAAGCCTCGACTAACTTGTAAGCTACCGCGACTCCAGAAAGATGAAACAGTGGATGTGTCGTTGGTAAATATCGCGGATTGATAATTGCCGTTACTGCTGGACGTTCTGGAGGGAGCGTGTGGTGGTCTGTAACTATAATATCTATTCCCAGTTGCTTAGCGTAACTAATTTCACTGATATTAGTACTACCCGTGTCGCAAGTTACGATTAGCTGAAACCCTTGTTGCGCGAGGCGATCAATACCTTGACGGTTGAGTCCGTGGGATTCTGTTAAGCGATTGGGAATGTAGTAATTTAGCTGTCTATGTTGGTCGAAAAACTGTCCTAATCCATCCCACAGCACAGCAGTAGAGGTGATGCCGTCGGCATCAAAGTCTCCCCAGATAGCGATTTTTTCCCCTGTGTCGCGTGAAAGTTGTAACCGTTTCACTGCTAAAAGCATTTCTTCCCCAAATTCAAACGGACTCGCAGATTGATAGGTGAGGGGGTTGACAAAAGCTTCTATTTGTGGATCTTCGCGTATTCCTCTTTGCCACAACAACTGTGCTGCAAAATGTCCACCTGATAGGGGTACGTACTTTTTCACCGCTTGCACGAACCACTCAGGCGGTTGTTCTGTTGCTGTAAGAATCCACTGCTGTTCTGACATATCCAAAGTTGTGAGTTTTATATCTCATGAGATGTAGAAACTCTTCAAAGGGGAGTGTTTCTACATCTTATCATAAACAAAACTTATACTTAAGCTTACTCCTCGTTGGTGTGATACGGCTTATGCCATTGCCTTAGGTATCGCTCACCAAGGTATTTAGTGCGACTTCACTCACAATTCCATCTGACTTGCGATTATTACGTATGGCAGCAGGACGCGATCGCCTGTAACCTGCTCTTTCAGCTTTTTGATGTTCGTAATCGATCAGCCTGCCATAGTGTTCGTGCTTGCTTAAATTCATTGACAAGAAGACATGCTGGTGAATATTTCCAAATCCTTTGCGAGTGAAAAATTTCACTGCTGGGACGTTAGTGGGATCTGTATCTACGAGCATGAACCGTGCTCCATCTTCGATCATGTGAGCAATGACCTTATCAACTAGTTTATCTCCCACTCGCTGACGCTGAAACTTAGGATCAACTCCTAACCAGAGAATGTATCCATAAGTCCAAGAAGCTTTGGTAATTATAGTTCCCAAAATAAATCCGGCTAACTGTCCATCTATTTCCGCAACGAGGCAGTATTCTGGATCTGTATTGTAAAGTCCAATCACCTCCCACTCATCCCAAGTTCTGTATAAGTAAGGATATAGATCACTGGTAAATAAATCCTCACCCAAGTGGTAAACAGGAGCAATGTCATCAATTCCTAATTCACGGACATAAACTGCATTATTTTCATTAAAGTGCATAAAAGATAATTGAGAGTTTGTTAGATCCTTATGTATAAAAAGTAAGAAGTCAGGAGAAGATTATGGATTTCCTGGCTCTTTTTTCCTTATAATCACTCCTTTCATAAGGATACTTCCTGAATGCTAGCGAGATTTAGTAGAGTCGTGTCTACTCCATAGTCAGTATTTACCGCAGACATTAATTCATAATTTCTTCCAGAGCGATTGCAGCGCGTTGTATACTGACAATATTCACAAGCTTTGTTGCTCTCCGGAACTTGTGGAAATTGTTCTCCCTGGTAGTAACTTTTCAGCCAATTGGTTAACTTGTTTAACAATCGGTTCAGTCGCTTCGCTGTTTGCTCGTGCTGGGCAGTATTGTAACAAAACTTAATACTTTGGGGTTTGCCTTCAGATTGAACAAACCAGTAAATCATTGAAATACTTTCTGGTAAATAATTGCTGGTTTCAGCCAAGACATACAGATAAAGACGTGTTTGCCAGTTCTGTTCTAATTTGCGTTTATTTGGTAGTTTAGGATAAGTTTTCCAATCAAAAATTTGTGCTTGTTGGTTATCTGCAATCAGTAAATCGTAGATAACTGTGAGTAAATAGTCTTGAACTTGTAGGGTGCGGTAGTGTTCGCTTTCACGAAAATCGCTTTTGAGAGTTGTCGTTAAAATTTCTGGTGCTGCACAAGCAAAAGCGCTCATCCAGCTTTGCAGTATGGGATCTGCTTGCAGAAATGTATCAATTGGCAAACCCATTTCCCTTTGTTGCATCAGCAAGTGAAAGCGACTTCCCAAAGCCTGCCGTTCCTCATGTTCTGGATCTAAGGGAGAATGAAGTTGTTCTAAATAGGTGTGTTGGAACTGACGGGGACAACGTTCTAGGACGTTCAATTGTCCTTGTGAAAGTCGCAAGAGTTGAGTTTGAGTTGACAGCATCCTTTTATATTAGCAGAAACGTATAGCACAATTATGCTTTATAGTAAAGAGTATCATGAAAAACAGTGGTTGGCAGTGGAAAAATCCTACCTTAACGACAGTGATCGTGTTGACAGCGACAATTTTTACAACTCAGAGTTTCGCTGTTAATACAGAGAATCTTCAAAGAATTCAATCTTCTTCTGTAGAAAGGACATTGCAGAAAAAACAGGGTGAATATCAACTGGCGAAATACTCAGGAAGCTGTCGTCAGGTGATGGCAAGAAATGGTCTTTACGTCATGCGAAAACCAACACTGAACAGTTCTGTGGTAACTCTTTTGGATTATGGACAACAAGTCACAATCCGAAACAGTGGTAAAAATGGCTGGGTAGGAATTTCATCTCCTACGCAAGGCTACATCTCACAAACTGATTATCTAGCTTCATGCCACGCGGAAGGGACTCTCTCGGAACAAAACTTCTGCCGTCAGGTTGTCACAAAAGCAGGGCTTGTTGTGCGGCGATCGCCTTCGATAAACTCCTCTCGTATTGGATTTGTCTCCAATCGTCGAAATGTTCTCATTGAAAAGCGGGGAAGAAATGGTTGGGTGCCAATTACAGCTCCATACTTTGGTTATGTACCATCAAAGCACCTACGCTATTGTAAACAGGGATCTATAGCAGTCCTAAATCATTCGTGAACAACAAGATTCCCGACTTCTTAAAGGATACATCTGGCGAATAAGGGGTATCACCCCTCATCAACGATAAATCAACTATTTCGTTGCTGTTTCGAGACGCGATCGCACCCTCCGTCTAGTCTCGAAAAACCGATAAAATCGTTGGGTGTGGGGTCAGACCCACCATTCGCCAGCAGCATCCTTAAAGAAGTCGGGAATCTCAGCAGGCGCGATTTTCACAAATCAAATAGGATTGCTATATATGGCTTAGACTGCTTATTCAGTAGTGAACTAACCAGCACGTTAGTATCAAGAACGATGCGCTGTATGTATCACACTGATCGCTTCATCAATGTCTGACTCAATGTCTTTTGAGTGAAAAGCCGTATTGAGATTGTGTACTTCGTGAATCGTGGATCTGAAAATCTTCTCCTGAACAGCTTTTTCTATGAAATTAGATATATCGCTGTCACTATGTTCAGCCAAAAATTTGCGTAAAGCTTCATCTGTCTCTTCTGAAAGAGTAACAGATCAATTTACCATAACTACATATCCTTATAGGGATCTAACTAAAGCAATTCTAATATTTTCATGATTATGTTTGCTGTCCCATTGCTTCTGGCAGGCCAAAAGCTAAATATGCAGAAATTCCAAATTCAAATTTTGACAACGAGTATAGTCTACCTTGAGGAGAAAGGAATATTTATTTGGAGCCAGAGACATTGAGTTTTGGGGTACTGCTAGGATTTCTCCTACAGATCTGCAAGTAAGGGATCGATGCCCTACGATATGGGGATTCAAGCTTGAACGTCCTATTTCTCGCCGCATAGTGCTAACAAATTTTGTTTTCAGATCCGTTTAAATTCGGGGGCGGTAAGTACCCGATTTGAACAAGCCAAGACAGAGCGCAGAGAAATTTTAAAGTATAAAAAAATACATTTGTGTCTTACAAGGGAGATCTGATTATGGTGTGATAATTTGCTATACTTGAGACAAAAGAGCCATGTTCGGTAGTAAGAAAGAAAGCCTTCTGAGACCCAATGTGCAGGTTTTTACAAAGATTCTGGAGCAACATATATATTTAAGCTAAAGTTAAATTTACTATCAGTAATTGTATTACAACATGAAGTAAGCAATGTATGTTATGGTAAAAAATCAATCATATTGAAACTTAATATTAGGAACAGCAATAGTGACTATCCAGCTATCACAACCTGACTTCAACCGACTTACTGGAATATTTGGTTAGAGTCGCTTCTTTTGCGAATGCTAGAAATGCAAGACCACAGCTTCGCTTGGCACAATTTTTAGGTCATCACCTCGGTTCTAATTATGAAAATATAGTAGCAGACAGCCGTGGTAGAGAGATCGATTCTCACACATTGAATCAGCTCTTTTTGAAATTGCTTCAGTCTGATCGGGTTATCCTTATACTTGACGGACTTGATGAAATTGGTAACCCCGCAACTCGTTATGAAATTGTGCGTGAAATCGATCTTTTTATAAGAGAGATGATTCCGAATAGTGTTGGTTTTCCATGTGAGGCTGGAGGAAACCAGGTTATTATCACCAGTCGCATTGTGGGTTACCAAATGGCTCCTTTGAGCAATCAATCAACTCATCTGACTATCGAACCGATGGGTGAACGAGCGATCAATCGGTTCTGCGATGTTTGGATGAAAGCAATCCATAAGGTATCTAAGACACCTGAGCAATGGAATGCACAAGCAGAGACTGCTGCTATACAAGAAGCAACAGAGTTAAAAGAAGCAATTGCTAATTTACGACAGCAGGGTGCAGGAGACTTAGCTAGCAACCCCTTATTAGTAACTATTTTAGCTCTTATATTCAGAAATGGTCAGAGGCAACAAGGTAAGGCTAGTTTTCCTCAACAACGAGTCAAACTTTATGAAGCTGCTGTACGTATTTTGATTGATAAGTGGCGTGAACGAGCAATTCGGAAAGGGGAACGGGAGTTTGCTCAAGAGGAAGTTCTCAAAATTCTTGTGCCTTTAGCTGCTCATATCCATGAAACCTCCAATATTGGTGTAGTAGATAACAATAGCCTTGAGCAAATTTTGAAACAACATCTATCAACTCTAGATGTAGCTCAATTTCAACAAGTTGTACGAGAGGAAGTTGGTCTCCTTGCGGCTCGTGGTGAAGGGGTTTATGGATTTCTGCATTTAACTTTCCAAGAATATCTTGCTGGCAGCTGGTTAATTGAGGAAAGAGAGCGAATTGGTGAGCGGCTTCTAGAAAAATTGAGTTCTCCACGTTGGCGTGAACCAATTTTGATGGCATTAGGAAAATTGAGTGCTGAACTCGATGAAGCAGCACTTCAAACTCTATTGTTAGCAATGCTCAAAAAGTTAGATCCTCTTAGTCACTTAGTACCCCGTACAGTTTTATTGCTGATAGCGGCTTTACCAGAAATGGTTAAAATTCCTGATCGCGTAATAGAGGAAGTTGCCTTTCAGCTTTTACATGCCTATGCCCAGCGTACAACGCTTGAACGTTTTCCATCTCTACAAAAGCAGCTTGAGCAAGCGTTTATTTTATTAGCCAAGGGAAAACATTTCAAGATCGTTGAACGTGTACTTCGCAAAGCATTAACGCATAAAAATCCTGAGCATAATGAGCAAGTTTTGGCAGCAGCTACCCTCGTGCGTATTGCGAGATGTTATACCATCCAGATAGCTAAAGCATTAGCTGATGTTTGGATGGATGACTCTGAAGAATGGATCTGGCCCATTGATCATGCACTAAGAGATATTGCTGCAAATTCTCCTGATTTGTTGCCTGATAAGCCAGGATCACTGCGACGCAGATTGCTGACTAATCCAGAACTAGCGAAAACGTTTCTGGCCAATCCGACATGGACTCAATTAGGTATAGCTATTTATGGAGGATTAGATACTAGTATTAGTAAGCGCATTACTGAAGCGAAAGACAAAATTGCACAAATTGCTAACGAACTCGCTATTCTTACTCAGAAGAATTATACCCAATCGAAAGAAAGCATCGAGCGTTTGGATCAGGAGCGAGCAGAGTGGGACGCCACCTTAAAAAATCTTAAGGAGACGGCTCATCACTTCACTATAAAAAGAATACACCGTGATTCATCACTGACTCCTTTGTTCCTTGAAGCACTTCAAAATGATCACTTGCCTGCTTCTTTAATTCCTAAATTGTGGGAGAAATGTAAAAACGAAAGTAATTCAGACACTAAAATTGATGCTTACGTTGCTCTAGCAGTGTTATAAGAACCTATTGCACAAATTCTCTCAAAAGATACTTTATTAACTGAAAAATTAATTCCCAAAATTCTGAGATTAATTTGGACTTTAGAAAATGCAGTTCAATCTGCAAGTTCTGCTGCCATTAAGTCCTTCAAAGAATTAGCTAAAACATGTCTTTGGGAGAAATGGATTGACTTGATTACAGCTACATTGAACGTAAGATTGGCATTTCTTCAAGAGCCAGCGAACATCTTTGAACTGGAAGAAGTCGCAGATGATTTGTATAAGCCTTTCATCCTAGCCGAAACTTTACAGATCTATTTTTCTGGAGCCTCTGATGATCCAGTTTATAATTTAGCTGTTGTAATAGATACGACGGGTAATCAACTTTCAAATCCTCCAATTAAGCTCGCTAAAGCATTAGCCAATACATATCTAAGTACGAATGGTCAATGGGAAGAACATATCGGTTGGCCATTAGAAAAGATTCAGTTTCGGGCGGTTGAGCAACTTGATATTCTAGGTGCGGCTCTTGATGCTCTGGTAACTATTCCTGATACTTTTGATTTTTTTCGGGGCTGGGCTTTAGCTCGACTTGCACCGTTATTGCAAGAAAATGGTTTGATAGTTGAGGCTATTATTATAGTTTTAGGTAGCTTATCTGATCGCTTTCAATCTCGTATTGATACGCTTGAAGTACTGACTAAGTTTCAAGATACTTTAAGCAACATACTTACAGATCCCTACCCAGAAATCAGCTTGCTACAAGCCTTGGAAATAGTTAGTGATCCATATTTACGTTTTCGTGGGTATTTGCAACTGATGCATTACTTCCCATTTTTGCAAGTTCCATTTGTACTCAGATCCAGTAACTTTTCTCAATTTCATTTTTTAATAGCCAATGCTCAGGAAACCGCTCATGCTATTAAAGATGCCACTCGAAAGGAATGGGCTTTTGAGCAACTTGCACGGATTAGCAATCCAATTCAAAGAGACAAGTGGCTTCAACGAGCAATCCAATCAGCTAAGGAGATTTCTGATTTTGAAAACCGTGCCAGAGCGTATGCTCGATTGGCAAATTACTTTTCACTTGGAGAAGGATTGCAGTTCTTCTTGACCGCTTTAGATTATACAAGAAGAATCCACGACGAGAAAAGAAAAACGGATAATCTCGTAGTTTTTCGTCAATCTTTGAATCGATATCCTCAAGCATATTCCCGCTTTCAACAAGCTGTTTCTTCACTTAGCTCTTGCAATCAAGCTAAAGTTCTTGGTCTCAATGCACCTTTATTCCAAGAGTATGCAACTGATTTAGGAGAAATTAATCCTGAAACAGGCTCTTTAGTCTTAGGAGCAATTTTCAATGATCTTCAATCGCAGTTTTCACTACCTCGTGATTTAGGAGGATTATGGTCAGTATTATTATCCATCCAAAAAAGATTTGCTCTTGAAGCTCTATGTCAACGAGCAAAGAAAGAAGGGTTACTCCTAACGCAAGAAGCAACAGCAACCTTAAATCAATTAATCAGAGAAGGAGATATGGAAACTGTCAGTAGGTTACTTCCCTTAGTACAGAGTCCAGATTCAAGAAGTTTACCAGTTTTGGAAGATTGGCTGATTCATTTAGACTCATTACTTAAACAGTATGTTCATTTACTTCTTGCTGAGGCAGGGAAAATATCAGAACAAACACTCTCCGTCTTAATAGAGTTATTAACTTGTTCAGAGGATCGAACTCGCTATCGGGTAGCCTTGGCTTTACATGGTAATTCTTTTGCTTCAAGAAGCTACGTACGTACTTCAACATTAGGGGTTGATACACTGTTGGAGCTAGCACAAAAAAATATTGAGCTTTTAGCAGATAATTCTACTGTTGCTGTAGTTATAGTCTGGACTTTTGAGCGTATATATCATAATGATGCTCAAGTTCTAGAAACTCTAACTCAAATAGCAAATTCTAATAGTGTAGACTCTAAGAAAGCTTTGAAGGTCTTGAGACATATAGAGCAAATTAGTGTTAATGCTTGGTTTATATTCCTAAAAGAATTAAGAGATGGAACTTCTGAAGTACAAGAATCGCTCTTGCATAGTCTTTGCATGTTATTGGCCAGAAATCATATTACCGATCATATGTGGCAAGAAGCATTACCTATTCTAAGGAATGTGAATAGAGAGGTATTGGAAGCCTATGAGTTCGTCCTTGATGCTCCAGCTAAATTAGTTGAATCAGCTAGTTTAGCTTGGAAATTATCAAAAGATAATTCACAAGTAATGTCCAATCTAAGTTTGGAAGCGGAAGAGATATTTTTCACAAAGCGACAAAATATGCTAGAAGTTTTGCAAGAAGATGACCCAAATATTCTGAAAGGGCTATTAGCGTCTATCGGTAACCTTCATCTGATGAATCAAGCATTGACTGATCGGATTAATTCTGCATCTACATCTGTAGAAGAAAACCCACAACTCCTAGAAGTCTTGATTGACTGGTTAGAAAAGAGGTTGCAAGAGGGATTATTGCAAGATACATTGAATCGCCTTATGACTAGTGATCTTCTGAATGTTGTGGCAGCTTGTGCAGAACGTTTACCTAATACTTTTTATCAGAAAGCCTCCTCTTCTCCTACACTTCAAGCAAGACTCTTGGAAGTAGTCGAGTGGTGTTATACCTTTACCAGTAGACAAGCTGCTTTAGTGTTGCTAAGTTATTTTTATTGTGTAACTGAAGAATCGATTACTGCGTTGAAAGCAAGTTTGCGAGATGTTGTTCAGGTACAAAATGTTGCTCTTCAAACTATAGACCGCTACCGTGAGATTGATCCAGATTCAGATTTATTGCCACAATTATTTGAAAACTTACTTGATCCCAGTCCATCTGTTGGGTATGTAACTGCACATATGTTGGCAGCGATCGCTCGAAATGTTTATCTTGCTCCTCATTTACGAGAGGAAATTATCGAGGCATTTGTACAGGCTATTGATAATGATCGTTCAAAACAGGATATTTATCTTTTTGTCGAAGAAGAGATGTCATATAATAATTCTGTTGTTCAGATTAAATACAAGGGTCAGCTTGATGAAGTATTTTATGAAATCGTGACTCAACTCAGTGGTATCACAAATCTTATCAAACCCAAGAATTAGTTACGAGGATAATACAGTATGAAGAAATTTACTATCCCATGCGATTTTGGTGGTGTAAAAGCTCCATTTTCTATTTATATTGGTAATCCAGCACCAGATAGTCACCCTCTTAAATACCAAGCTGCATGGTTACTGGAAGAACGAAGTGGTACAATTCCCATTGAAGTTATGGAAAGTTTTCAAAAACTATATGAAATTTCGAGAGATAATGGAGTGTCATTTGAAGAATTATGTGTGTATGCGTTAGATCCTTCCAAAAAATAAAATCACTAACAAATAGGAATAATACTCATTACGAGGGGAGGGGGAAAAGTAGTTTAAAAATCTTTTAATTATGGAAAGAAAAAATAATTACTAATTACCAATCCCCAATGGTCAATTACCGACTACCACATACTATAGCAATCCTACTTGAGATCCAAACAGGGTTCATACTGATGCAGCGAGCGGAAAATCAAATTCTTGGTGATAGTTAAAGAACTTTAATTTAGTACCAAAGTACCAATTTGTCTTATTTCATTTAGGATTACTATATTTACGCGATGTGCAACTTATTCTGTGACAAGACCATCGAACTGTAATGGTTCCAAACCAAACAGACGATTTAACCAGACACAAACAGTGTGAGCCAAGAGTTTGCGATTTAAACGGCTCGTTAAATGCCACATATCTCTAGCCCACACTTTTTCGCTATTAAAGTGATCGCTCAATTGTCCAATTACTGTTTCAATCAGACGACGGACAGTTTGAAGTAGCTTTACCCAGTCTTTGGGACGGATATCTTGCATATTGGAACGTAGAGCTGTTTGTAAATCAATGCCATAGCGTACTAGTTCCTGGCGTAGAGTGGCGCTTATGTATCCTTTATCACCTATAACTAGCCCCTGAATTAAATGCACGATATCCCAGATCGCTTCCCGCTCATCCCCTGATGCAGAGGTGAAGGTGAAGCTTGTGATCACCCCAGAGGCACTAATGAGTAAGTGACCATGAAACCCGTATTATGTTTTCTTTTTCGCCGCACAGTAACCGTAGTTAGCAACTCCAGAAAAGCTACGACAACCACGAGCACGGGTGGAACTTTCATCTTTGGAAAGTTCCACATCGCGTTATATTTGTCTACAAGTTAGCAACTTGAGGCACAATACCTCTAAGACTTTACCTCTGTGAGCGATATCTTCAAAAGACTTATCAATAATTGTTGAATTTCTGATGCAACTTGCTCGATATTCTGATTTCCATTGACGACAACAATCTTTTCAGGAGACTTTTTTGCTAATGACAAATAACCTTGACGGATCCGATGATGAAAAGCTAAATCTGCTTGTTCAATTCGATCTAATTTACGCTTTTGGAGTATCCGCTTCAAAGAAATTTCCGGATCGATATCCAGCAATATTGTTAAATCGCTTTGAAGTCCATCAGTAGCCAAAAGGTTAAGTTGTTCGATTGTGGCAATGTTCATTTGTCGTCCCCAACCTTGGTAGGCAATAGTGGAGTCAGTATAGCGATCGCATAAAATAATCGCTCCTTTTGCCAAATTCGGCATCAGATTATGGTGTACGTGTTGCGATCTGTCAGCTGCGTATAAGAGTAATTCTGTTTTGTCAGCAATTGAATTCCCTGCTTCTAATAACAATCGTCGCAACTGTAAGCCTAAGTCTGTTCCTCCCGGTTCCCGAGTCACGACAACAGATATGTTAAGACTTTGCAGCCAAGAAGAGCAAAGCTTTATTTGGCTAGTTTTGCCTGAACCCTCCACTCCTTCAAATACAATTAATTTACCTCTAGTATTCATATGTGAAAATTTTCCTCTCGGTATTAGCAACTTACTTTACTAAGATTAGATGTTCGTAATACCCAAGATATGGGAAAACTAGCTATTGAGGCTCAAAAACCTTTCTGGCATTACCACTTATGTCCCATCCAGATAATGTAACCCGATCTTCATCGCTACGACTGCCCAGAAGTCTAAGTGCATTGGAAACGTGGGCTTTTGGTGTCACAATCCATATTGGCTGGGTAGGAGTGGTGCCAGCAATTCATGCGGCTTTAGGACCTCAAGCTATATTTGTTTGGATACCAGCTGTCATTGTGGGGACATTGTTGAACTACCAGGTGAAACGTCTGGGGACTCACTTCATAGATGTTGCTGGGGGCACTCCCAACTATATAACCAAGCTGTGGCAAAGTTATCCTGGGATTGCGCGTTATGCTGCCATCGCATATTTCCTCAGTTGGGTTTCGTATATACCACTTAATTCAGTTATCCTTACAGACTTAATCAAAGTCAACCTTGAACAATTAGGATTTACTTGTCCGGAAGCGCTCCTCAAAATTAGCTTTACGTTCTTACCCTTTGCGATCGCCTTTAGTGGTACCCGTGCCTTAAGTGTTTTGCATTTGTTTTTTGCACTTCCAGCAATGGTAGTGTTACTTACCTTCTGTTTGCAGGGACTTGGCTTTTTAGCTTTTTCTCCTGAAAGTCCCGGTTTATATCCTCACAATTTTTCGTCTCTGAGTTTTGTTGATTGGACAAAATGGTTCTACTTCGTTACCTATCAAACCTACGGTTGTGAAACAGCCTCATCCTTCGTCGCTGATAGTCGTCGCCCTGCTGAAACTCTGCGGTTTCTAGAAATTGCTGCTTGGTTAATGCCACCCATCTTCTTGGGTGGTTCTTGGGTAATTACGTGTTTAGCAACAGCTTCTAATCTTAAGGACGATGCTTTTCTCAATTTTATCGCCGCATCTACACCCTTTTGGGGAAAATTTGCTTCTTTAATTGTCACCTTTTTGCTAGCAGGTTCATGTTTGATAGGTTTGGCAACAGCAGTTTCCAATTGTCCCCGCATTTTGTATCAGTTAGCAATTGACAAATATGTCTCACCAGTATTTTCGGTAGTGTCGCGACGGGGAGTATTCGGTGCTGCCCTCACTTACACTCTAGCGCTCTCCCTTGTGTTTCTGATTTGGGGAGATGTAACCCACATCATTGTGGTGGCAAATGTCCCTTGGTTTGTGTCGTTCATGCTATTACATTTAGGATTGTGGTTGCAAAGAGGTAAGCCAGAGGTACTTTTTCCCCGACTCTCTATGGGGATCTTCATGTTAGAGGTTATCGTATTAGTAGTGGGAGGCTATGCTTGGGGTTGGCAAGATTTTTTGCTCGGATTAGCGGCTCCTGTTGGAGTTTTGGCAGTTGATAGATTAGTGCGCCATATCGCTTTTGCTCCTTTCCATCGAAGTTGGTGGATGCGGCGGTATCAGTCACGAACAATAACAAAAATTAAGGACTCGATGATCCCGCAAGTCAGCATTCTGATTTTTGTGTTGTGCTGTGCTGTTTTTGTGGGATGGTTATTTGGTGCTCATTTAAATCGGGATGATACTACAGCAGATGAAAATCTAGGCGTTGTGCTGCTGATGACGGTGGCGTTTGTTGGAGTGGCGATCATTGGGTGGACGAGTTTACCACAAGTTCTGGCGATCGCTGAAGCACGGGAAGCCGCAGAACATCTGTTTATGGTGGCTCAAGATGCAATTGTCGTTGTCAATGAAGTTGGTGTGATTCGACAAGCAAATCCTGCCACCCAATCTTTGTTTGGTTTCGCTCCATCAGTGATGGTGGGATTTCCCCTAAACAAATGGTTACCAGATTTAATACAATCTCCTCATCATTGGCAAAAGCACAGCGAACAAACCCTCCTACATAATGATTATGTAAAAACTCTTGAAGTTTCTGTCTCCGATATTCCCCATCAAGATTTTCAGGAATACGTTGTTATCCTTCATGATATAACTAAACGCAAACAGGCAGAGTCTGTATTGCGAGAATCTGAAGCACAACTGCGGGAAGAGTCTCAGCAGCTTGCATCTCAACTGGTGCAAACTGAAAAACTGTCTAGCTTAGGGCAATTAGTAGCTGGGGTAGCACACGAAATCAACAACCCTGTCAGCTTTATTGACGGCAACCTCAGCTACGCTGATACATATATCCAAGATTTACTGAGATTAGTGCAACTTTATCAGCAACATTATCCCCACCCCGCACGCGAAATACAAGACGAAGCAAAAGCTATGGAGCTTGATTTTTTAGTTGAAGACCTACCAAAGCTGCTAACATCAATGAGAGTTGGTGCTGACCGAATTACAAATATTGTCCTATCTCTACGCAACTTCTCTCGCTTGGATGAGGCGGACATGAAAGCAGTAGATATTCATGAAGGGATTGATAGTACGTTGATGATTCTGGAACATCGTCTCAAAGCCAGACCAAATTATACCTCTATTCAAATCATCAAAGAATATGCTCACGTCCCACCTGTAGAATGTTATGCCGGACAACTTAATCAAGTTTTTATGAATATTCTTTCAAATGCGATTGATGCGATTGAGGAATATCGGTTGAGAGAAATTGACCATGATCGACAACCGACTATTCGCATCATGACTCAAATAACTGTTGACAAACAAGTGATGATTAGCATTACTGATAATGGTCCTGGTATTCCTAAAAGCTTGCATTCAAAATTGTTTGACCCGTTCTTCACCACCAAACCTGTAGGAAAAGGTACGGGATTGGGTTTATCTATTAGCTACCAAATTATTACGGAGAAACATCAGGGAAGATTAAAGTGCAATTCCACCGTTGGTAAAGGTGCAGAATTTATCATTGAAATTCCCTTTCGCCAAAAGAAAGTTTTGAGTGATTAAATCAAAGGTTTTTATTCTGTTCAATCCGCTTTTTCTGGTAGATAAACCAGTAACAAAGGAGAGCGATCGCTAGGGCAGCCACAACAAAACAGGGAACGTAACCGTAATTATCGACAACTCTACCAAAAACTGCTGTCCCAAGTCCTTGTCCTAAAAACATGTTGAAAACAAAAAGTGCAACTGCTGTACCTCGTGCCTTAGGTGCTAGTTCGGTTGCTTGAGTCTGGAATGTACTGTGCATCATATAAAAGCCCAATTCTATGAAAACACTTAAAGGGATAAACAGTACCCAATTGTGATATAGTGCGATAAATAAGTAGCCGACGCAGATCAACAAGCTTCCAACCCCAACCATTCCATTTTCTCCCAATCTCCTGACCAACCACTGCACGTAACGACTGTAAATAAGTCCACCAACTCCAAAACTGCTGAGCATGAAACCGATCACAACGTAAGGTAAGTGATATTGATCTCGGAGAAATGCCCCAACGTAAGAGAATCCTCCAAAAAGGAAAAAACCTTCACCAAATACTGCTATCATCACGTTACGAGCGGCAGGTTGAGTGATAAGTTGGTAGTAAGGTTGGAAAGTTGCCAAACCCATAGTCAATTCGGAACGATGCATATCACGTATACTACGGATTGCACGCCACATCGTTATAGTAATGCCAACAGATAAGATCCCAAATACTAGAAAAATATTACGCCAGCTAATATATTCCCCAAAAATACCACCCAAACTGCTACCTAGAATTTGACCGAGTACCACGAACCCTAGATACCGTCCGATGGCAGCTTGGCGTTGATCATAAGGGTAGTTGTCACCAATATAAGCCAGTGAAAGCGGGATCACTGCTGCCGCCGCCAAGCCTGTTAAAAACCGCATTAAGGTAAGGATGGCGAGATTAGGCGCAACTGCACAAACAGCTGTCCCAACAGCAAATACTCCCATTCCAGCAGTCATCACCTTCAGTTTACCGATGCGATCGCCCAATGGACCGTATACTAATTGGAACAGCCCGTAGGGAATTGTATATGCCGAGATAATCACCCCTGTACTCCCAACACCCACTTTAAAGTCATCGGCAATAATGTGAAGCACTGGATCAATCACCCTTACGTCAGCAATCACCATAAAAGCAGCTGCACCCAAAAGTTCTAACGAGATGCGTCTATTACCTGTTGCTAACCTACCCACTGAGTTCTGAACCTTATTTACTAGACATCATAAGACATCGTTCAACAATTCCTGCTTCA
>JAQYWP010000259.1 GCA_029379285.1 Rhizonema sp. PD38 | reverse complement strand
ATTTCATCTATTGCTTTATCTTTAAATAAAACTTTATTTCCTAGTGAAATTGTTATTTTGGGAATTTTGTCAACCCTTGCGTATATTCTTTCTGGAATTTGGTTGGGTTTTTTCCAGTGGCTGGTACTGCGACGATACACTACGAGTGCTTGGTGGTGGAATTTTCTGCCTTCAATTTCATTCTTATCGATCAGTCTCTTGGTTTGGTTACTTTCCCTTGTTCAAGAGTTTGCAGAAGTACATAGCGCTCAAATATTCTATTTGAGTGGACAAGGATTGACCGCATTAGTTCTGGGAGTTATTCCAGCACTGGGCTTGTGTCAGTTGAAAAGAAACTTACCATCTCAGTAATTGTGTTCCCATTGTGTAGTAAAAATCGCGCTTATTTAGGACAACCGAGACTCTTTACGTTTTTGATTAAAGATTACTTGTTATCCCAATAAACTTCCAAACGTTCTTGAGCTGAATGAAGAGCTTTTTCTGGAGATTCTCCCAACATTGTTGCCTCAATCGCACGACCGAGATTGTCCGATATACGACTGTAGCCAGCAATAATAGGTCGAGCGTGGGCGACGGGCATTTGCTCTAGAAAAACTTTTAACATTGGTTTTTGGCTGACGAATTGCTGATAAGCTTCGCTTTGAGCCGCTCTGGAGTTAACTGGTACAAAACCTGTTCCCATACTCCACTCTAATTGAAATTCTTCACTCAAAACATACTCTAAAAACTTAAGTGCGGCTTGCTTTCTGGCTGGTGTGGTATTCATGACATACAGATTTCCATTACCGATCGCCGAAGCTTGCTTGGTACTTGCAGGTATGGGAAATACCCCGTAATCAACATTAGACTTTGCGATGTAAGTCCAAGGTCCTGTAATTTGCATAGCGACACGACCGGCGATAAAGTTATCTTCTTCGTAACCTCTTTCTGGGGCCGAAAGCTTTGCCGAACCATCTTTCAAGAGGTCTTGCCAAAATTTTAAGGCGGCGATCGCACCTGAAGAAACCAAATTCGGTCGGTTGTTTGTCACTATCTCTCCCCCGGCACTTAGTAAAAAGGGGAACCAACTAAAGACAGTCCATTCTCCATTACCTAGAGGAAGTAACATTCCATACTGTTCTGGACGATTGTCACCGTTACGATCTATCGTTAGTTTTTTAGCAACTTGCCGTAACTCTTCCCAAGTCTTGGGTGTTTGAGTAATTCCTGCAGATTGGAAAAGCTTTGGTCTATAAAAATGCCAATGTTACTAGTATATAGTGGCACTGACCAGGTATGACCGTCTAACTGCATTTCTTCAAATAGGTTGGAGCTGATTTGTGTCTTCAACGGTGACTCGGAGAGCCAATCATCTAAAGGTTGAATTGCTCCTAGTTCTACTAACTGACCCGTTATTTCTGGATTGAATGACAGGATATCTGGAGGCACATCGCCAATGACTGCTGTTAATATTTTCGATAATTGTTGATTAAGCTGACCTGCATAAATAGATTCCACCTGAATATCAGTATGAGTCTGATTAAATTTGTCTACCAGTTTTTGAAATACATCCCGATTAGCCGGAGGATTGATTCCGTGCCATAGTGTCAGATGTATAACTCCGTCGTCCTGCTCGGGAATCTGACAACTAGATAACAAAAGACACAAACTCAAAATGATTCTTAGCAGCAAAGCTCGAGATCTTCCAGTCATCTGAAAGTTACGGCTAGATAAACTCACATGTATACGGTTTTTTTTCTGGAAAAAGGTTAATCATGGCATGCTCAGTAGTTCATGAGAGTGAACTTTCGTCGTAGTCGCGCGAAGTCTTGGGTTCCCCAATCCGTAGTGCTATTTATTTTTATGGCTCACTCTAAAGCAAAATCTGATGAAAGCTCCCCAAGCAAACAATCACATTATAATATTAGATACTACAAGATACTTTTTTTCTGAGTACTATTATTGAGAATATTTTGAAGCCATTGTTCCACCCGATCGCCCAAAGCCTCTAAAGAATATGTTGCTTCTGCTTGTTGCCGACAAGCATAACGATCAATTTGATCTAAGCGCTGAATAGCCGTAACTAAACCTTGTACGCTATCCGGTTCTACTAAAAAGCCAGTTTTGCGATCCTGGACAATTTCTGTCAAACCACCCCGACTATAAGCAATTAAAGGCACTCCGCAGGCTAAAGCTTCAATTGCAACATTACCAAAAGCTTCTACACAATGGGGAGTGACTAACAGCGCGAGACATTGACCTAATTCCTTTTGTAACTCGACTGTAGATAAAAAGCCCATGTATTCTATCGGCGCATCTGGGTAGTCTTGACAAGTTTTTTGCCAGTAATTTTCATCCTGCTTCACTCCAAATATTTTTAGAGGAATACCCGTGATTTGTGCAGCGGCTACAGCATCTTCTATTCCTTTTTCTGGTGATATTCTACCTACCCACGCCAAGTTATTGCTTGGTTGATTACAAAACTGATAAATAGATAAATCCACCCCATTTAGCAAACAAGTACATTGCTGTTCAAATTTAAAAGTCGCTGCTTGTGCTTGAGTACAAACGGCAATAGTATCTGGAAACCTAATTGCTACTTGTTCAATAATATTATCCATTGCATCTGTCCAAGAACTCATACTGATGCGATGAGCGATAGGAGTATTAAAAAATGATGTCAAATATAAAGGTAACCAATCATAGGAAAAATTCACAATTAAATCATATTGCGTTTGCACTTGCCGTGCATATTCCCACATATTTGCCAAAACAGAATTTTTTGGCATAGTAATTGGGCTATTACGGGTCTGATTTTGTACTGGTATCTGTAATTCTCCAGCAATTTCTTTCACCGTAAATGGCTGCATAACAGATCCCTGCGGTGCGACAACTTCTACCTGATGTCCTCGTCGCGTCATCTCTTGGGTGATGTTAAACAGTGCCAGTTCAACACCACCTCCAAGGCCTGTACCTATAACACTAACAGGAGTGGAAATAAACAACAATTTGTATGGTAATTGCATGGAGTTATTTTAATTATCTGTTTTCAACCAGTTTGTCAGTTTATAGTCACACCACAATTAAATTTCTGAAGAGTGGATGAGCGGTTTTAAGCCGTTTATCCTTTGTGGCTTTTTTCCCCGCTTCAAGCTCAATCGAGTCAGCTTTGGTGACTTGAACGAGGTACTCGTAATCGAAACGTCATTTGCTGTAGAACCTCCCATCCCCTTTGTCGGCTAATTTTTTTCCCGGTTAAGTTAGTCAGCCAATCGGCGACTTTACGACCATTCCACAATCCTCCGTCTGGGGCGTTTCCTTGTAAAGCCTGCCATAACTGTGCTTGATGAATATCATCTACAAGCGCTTGTGAACCTTTGTTAAACTGTCGGCGATCGCCTAATCCTTCAATGCCTAACTCGTTATACCTTTTGACCAATGTATACATCCATGTTCTGCTGTATCCTGTTATTTTTTCCACTTCTTCAGTTTTCTTGCCTTGTGCCAGTAACCATATAATCTGGTACTGGCGGCTTTCTACCCCATCCTTGGCACTGCGGTAGCGTTGCTCTAGCTCACTGATGCTTAAATGTGTGGCTACACTAATTCTTTTTGGCATTAGTTATGTTTGCACTCTCCACTTTTATCGTATGCGATTATGCGGACTTATACCAGATCTATAAAACCCTAAAACTAGAGGATTGATTTTCTCCGGATGTTAAAGTCAAATATATCTGGAAGTTGTAACGATGACCCAAACCTTACCTAAACTAGTGACATTTGAAGAATTTGCTGCGTGGCGTCCTGAAGGAGGACGTTACGAATTACGTGATGGAGTAATTGTTGAAATGGTACAACCCGTTGGAGGTCATGAAGGAGTTGTTGGTTTTTTAGTTGAGGAGCTTGTGCCTGAATACAAACGGTTAAAATTACCGTACTTCCTACCCAAAACCGCATTAGTCAAGCCACCCGAAAATGAATCAGGCTACTCCCCTGATATTTTGCTACTAAATCGTAAAAATCTTGTTAACGAACCGCTATGGACAAAAGAATCAACCGTTATGTTTGGTGCATCTGTACCGCTAGCGATTGAGATTGTAAGTACGGCAGGCGCTTCAAGCCGGGGAACCCTTTCCCCAGTCGCCTACGGAGGGAAACCCTCCTACAGCGCTGGCTCACCAACGCGCTGCCTTACCAATTGGCGTGACGATTATCATAAAAAATTTGCTGACTATGAAATAATCGGCATCCCTGAGTACTGGATTGTAGATTATGCCGCGTTGGGGGGACGAGAATTTATAGGCAATCCTAAAGAACCTACGATTTTTATCTGCGAACTGGTTGATCAGGAATATGTGAAAAGAATGTTTCGTGGCAATGACGTGATTGTCTCGCCTTCTTTCCCCAATCTTAAGTTTACCGCACAACAGGTTTTTGATGCGGCTCTTACAGAGGAAGAATAATTACTAGGAGCAACGGCTGAACTATTTCTTGACCAAAACCTGTAGCTCTTCTACCTTGGCTTCCAACTCAGCCATTCTCTGATTTATATAACTGATTGATAGACTTTTACTAGAAAAGATTCCTTTAGCTGGGATTGCTCGTACTACCCATCTATCAAAAATTTGGTTGCAGAAAAAAAGTTGAACTCTCCTTCGGTTGGAAACATAGAGTATTACGAACTGTTGTTACGAAGCATGATTTTTCCCAGGTAGTAACGTTGTTCTGTCCCAAAGAGAGAGGCTTTGACTTGCTCAAACAATCCTATCTAACTCGATCCTGAAAGGCTGTACAGCTACTTTTAGCACCTTCTAACCTGAAAGATTTTACGTACTGACGTCAACTTTAAGAGTTTTTCTCAGTACAACCTCATATCAACAGTAGTCATGCTTCAGATTGGTCCCAAATTTTTGTCTAGAGTTTTTCATCCTGTGCAACCAATCATACGATACAACTCGCTCTTATGGAATTCCGGAAAAGGGAGACAACAGATTAAATTAATTCCCTAAAACTTCGCTACACATTCAATATCTGGTAAGGGCGTTCGCGTTTAGGCGTTCCCGCAGGGTACAGCCCAGGTAAACATATTAAAGCAGTCACCTATGATCAGGTGATATCCAAGATTCCTCGCTCGGCATCTAAAGTTACGGTCATACCTACTGGTAAAGCTGCGTTCGCTCCGTCGTGACCAAAAGGCAAGTTGGAAACAATAGGGATATCTAAATCACCCAAGCGATCGCGCAAAACTTCTTCAATCGTAAAACTGGGAATGTTCGGTGGCGGTTCACAACGACTAAAGCGACCCAATGCAATCCCCCGGACATTTTGTAAAGCTCCGCTCATCCGCCATTGCGTTAGTAACCTGTCGATCCGATAAGGCGCTTCTGTCACATCTTCTAAAGCAAGAATTACATTATCAAAACTTGGTTGCAATGACGTGCCTAAAAGATGGGTTGCTACTGTCAGATTCCCAGGAAGTAAAGTGCCATTTACTACACCCCCACCCCAACCACAACCTTGTAATGGTGGGAGAGAACGACCTTCCACCCAATCAAACAATCGTTGCCGCGACCAATTTGGTTCTGCCGCAAGAGTTGTCAACACAGGCGCATGAACACTAGAAATTCCTACATTATAAAGGCTCCATAGTAGAGCCGTGATGTCAGAAAAGCCAATTAGCCATTTGGTTTGTGGAGAGTAAGGAGGAGCCACTGCGTAGCGGGTATCCGAACGAGTGCCGCAAGTGGCGTTGGTTTGTGGAGAGTGAGGCAGTAAAGTAGTAAGAGAATACTCTTCCCTGTCGCCCTTGTCTCCTTGTCCGTCTGCCTCCTGTTCTCCCCCCCAAGTCCAATTCTCTAAAAGACGTGTACTACCATAACCACCTCTGACACACAGGATACCGCGACATTCGGGATCTTTCCATGCCATTGCTAGCTGACGGCGACGGTTTTCGTCCTTTCCTGCTAAATATCCCCATTTGTCAACTATCTCTGGAATGATTTTTACTTGGTAGCCACGCGATCGCCAAATTTCTACCCCTTCTTCAAAAGCTTCCATTTCTCGCAAGACACCACTGGGGGCAATGACCTGTAATTGGTCACCAGGTTTTAAAGGCGGTGGAATAATATTTTTTTTTAAGTGTTGCTTGTTATGCATTCTGAAAAATTTTCCAGACGGTTATGATATCTGTGTCCGTTTAATTGCTGCTGGCTGAAAACCTCTCCCTTGTCAGCCTCCACGATATTATCCTTTTTCTTTATCTCCTCTTTCTTCCTGTGTTTCGGAATCAGGCAAAGCACGAATACGATTCATTTGTGAAAGAGCATATCGTGCTGTTGCCTGTACTTCAGCATCAGGATCATGTGCTGCATGAGACAACATCTGGCTGAGTTGAGCCATCATATCATAAACGCGAGTCAGGTCGCGGATAGCATTTTGCCGGACTTGTGAGCTTTCATCTTGCAGGGAGATTGCCAATGCATGGTTCATTGGTTTCAGCGTGCGGATGCCAATTTCCGATAAAGCTGCCAATATTAAGCTGCGTTGTTGAGAATCTGCATTCATCATCAACTCCACAAGTGGTTGAATTGCTCGTGAGTCTCCCTGCTGCCCCAAATCCCAAATCGCTTTCCGTCGCTGTATAGGATCAAAACTGCGTAAATCTTCGATCAATTCGTCAACAATATTAACTTTGGTAAGGCGAGAAGTTGTTTCTGATGGTAGCAATTCTGTGGGTGGTGGTGTTGTCGGGTTATTCGTTGTGCCTATAACTGGGTTAAGATCATTCTGATGAGACGTTGTCGTGTCTGCGGTTTGGGTATGCTCCCCTTTCTTAAGTTTCAAGAGCCAGCTAACAAAATACAGCAGTGCGCCAATACTTCCCAAAACTCCGACACCAACAAGTGACCACCAGACTAAACCTCGAGAAGGCTTGTTTCGGATTGCATTGGTTGGTTCTATAATGGGAGTGATACTTGCAGGCGTATCTTTTTTAACTGCCACTTGTTGCAGGCGATTGATAGTCTGAGAACCAGTAATTCCGTCTGCGATCAAGTCCTTTGCTTGCTGAAATTTAGCGACAGCATAGCGCGTACTTTCGCCATACTGTCCGTCTACCTCACCATTGTAGTAACCTAACTTTTTGAGTCGGGTTTGCAGTACCTTGACGTCTACACCTGTACTCCCAAGTTCAAGAATAGACTGCTCTTGAGTATCTGTGGAACTAGCAAACGTCAGTTTTCTAATACTTTCGCTTGCTTGGTCATGTGTGGGTGTACCTGCTCTACTGGCGTCAACACCCAGATGAGTCAGGCAGGTGATCATAATAATAGAGGAATATCTTAGCCTCATATAAAAATTTTCAGCCAGGACGTGCGTTGGAAGTTATCGATACAAAGATAACTTTAAGCTGACTCAATGTTAGGTTTTTTTCTAAAAAAGAAAAAAGTAAGGATACACCCTAACCACTACTTATACTCAAATATATATCAATCCTAATTAAATTATGAGAAAATACGTAGGCAAAAAGTACGTATTTATAGGCTTTTTAGCCTGGCTTCTTTCCCACAAATGATTTAGGACTGCTATATGATAGGTAGTTGTCGATTGTTTAAAGTCGTAAGTTCCCGATTATACGCTTACACACCCTCGCTTGAATAGGAGATGCTTCTAACACTGGTTGCTGTGAAGTCATTTGTTCGTCTACACTGCCCAGCTAATCTGTATGTGCCAAGGCATCGCGCTGATTGATTATATAAATGCTAATTAAAGTTATGATGACTCCTACCCACTGTAGTGGACTTAGAACTTCATTAAGTAATAAATGCCCAAATATCAAGGCAAATATGGGTGTGAGGAAGGTGAGAGAACTCAGACTGGTGAGATTGCCGCTAGAGGCAAAATAGAAAAACAATCCGTAGGCGATCGCGCTGCCAAATACAGTAGCATAAGCCAAACCCACCCAGTCGAACAACACGAGATTATGCCACTGCTGGGATTCGACAACTGACGAAAGACCCCACAGAGGCAATCCACCCAGAATTAAATGCCATCCTGTAGCAGTGATCGGATCTACATGCTGGCTGACAAATCTAATTGTTACCGTTCCTACTGCCATACTGAGAGAAGCTAGTAGCATTAACCATTCGCCACTTTCGAGCAGGGAGTGGGAAGTCAGGAGTAGAGAATGGGGAGTACGAAAAGATATAAGATCGAAAATTAAATCATCAGGCAAACCAATTAAACTAATGCCTATGACTCCTAATCCCAGTCCTAGCCATCCCCACACACCAATGTGTTCTTTAAATAACCACCACGACAGCAGTGCAACAGCTAGGGGTTGAGAATCAATCATCACAGATCCTAACCCTGCGCTTGTTCTAACTAATCCTTCTGCTAAAAAGCCTTGAAACAGCGCCGCATCAACTATGGCAAACAAGGTAATCCACAGCCATGCTTTCCAACCCTTAGGCTGCTGTTTACCCATTAATGCTGCTCCTAGAAGAATAAGCACCCCTGCTGGTAATGTACGCATTCCAGCCATAAATAAGGGTGTGGTTTGAGGTATCACTCCTTTCATTGCTACCATTGCCGTACCCCAAAGGAAGAAAGGTGCAATTAACAAGAGCGAGCCGAAGGGAAGTTGAGATGCACTGAGCTTCAGTTGCATGAGATTGAGACGTACCTTTTTGTAGACAAACGCAGAAATTACTTTCCTTGATCTTACCGAATTATGTCGTTTTGTGAAGAAATTCATACTTGTTACAGAGCGATGTAGCGATATCGTCAGTATTGACTTGATTAAAACACTGCGTTATAACTGGATGCCCCTGTTGAAGAAGTGATATGTACCACATTCCGTGTTCTTAGATAATACACAGCATAATTACTTAGAAGCTTTCTTTTCTAGCCAGAAAATTATGCCTTTGAAATGCCCTTTATCCGTTTTTCTTCAAACTATATGTATATTATATAACTTTCTTCTATTGTATAAAGCAGTAAAAACCGATTGTTATAGTTGAGGGTGCGTAATGTCCGCTAGATAGTAACTCCCAATGCTGTATACAAGCGTTAGGTTATTCAAAGCGGAAGGCATGGAGCGGAACATGTTGTTAATGGTAAGGGCGAGTACATTCAACTAGAGCCATTGCCGATAATTTAGGAGTAGTGAAGCGCTAAACTCCTATAGGAAAAACAGATGAAACGTCAATCTGAAGGTTATGGTCCTAAAATTGCGACTACTGCTATTATCTGGGGCTTAGCCACGGCAATGCTCGCTATTTGCATCCCACTTGTAACGTCAACTGGAAGTGGTGTGATTCTGCCACTAGCTGTGATTTTAGGAGCTACTGGAGGTACGGTCGTCGTTTGGCGCACGAAAAGTAACCGGAATAGCGAAATTTTTGAGTTGATGAATAATGTCTCTGAGTTGCGGCAACGTGTTGTGGATTTAGAGACTATTTGTAGCAGTGACGATTTTGAGATTCAAAAGAAGCTTAAACAATTATAACAATCCAGACCCCCAACTTTTTAGAGTAACCGTTCACAGGATTCCCGAACGTTACCGCGAAAGATAGGTACATAGAGATG
>JAQYWP010001284.1 GCA_029379285.1 Rhizonema sp. PD38 | reverse complement strand
AATTAATTATTTCTTCTATAATCGATTACAATCAAACAAAATTCAAAGTATTATTATACTGACAGCTTTTCTCATCTTTTTTACAACTTTTTTAGTTAAATATATTTGTTTGAAAGGATTATTCGTATCACTTAGCGAACCAGGAAAAAATGATGAATCTCAGCCGATCATAAGACGAAACTCTCGACGTGCTTACAAAAATAGATGGCAGAATACGAATCTAGTTACGACAGTATTAATAGGGAATGCACTAAGTTATAGCGTGATAGCAGTTATTTTATTTATTCGAGCGGCACATCCATGAGCAAAAAAGTTATATGACAGAGGCAATTATTAAGCAATTGGAAAATCTGAATAGATTGCCGAAGTAAAAAGTAGAAAGTTTACTTTAATCAAAACTAGCTCAATCATGATTTATCCAAAGTTTAAATTGTGCAATCTTGTAGCTTATACAATCAAATCAAAATACTTTTCTAAAGTGTTTCCAACCAAATACATAGCTGAGACAGATTACATTCATTGAATTGCTTCACATGTAAAGTTGATAAATAGGAGAATACAATGAACAATATGAACTTGATATTAAGAGATTTATTTGGTGTCTTCAAAGTAATTGAAGATATTTATGCACGCATCAGAAGGATATTAGTTCCACCAAAAGCTTATTCTTGGCAAACATTAATTTATTTGAGCGTTTTTTCTTTGCTAATGTCATCTCTTTCTCTAGGTTATGTCAAAGATATAATTGCACTATTCGGTTGGTTATTTTTAATAGCTGGTACTGCTTGGTATACAACTGATAACCCTTTGGTTATCCCAAGCACTAATATGCCTGTGGGAGCAGTGATTACTGGATTTTTAATCAGCGTTTTTGCCTTTGGCCGTGAAGAAAATGTGATTACAACAAGAACAATAGTACTCTGGCCAACAATTTCGGCAATAATTAAAGCGATTCCAGAATTTTTTGAAGGAAGTGGTACAGACTCAAAAGCTCAATTACCTAAGTTAGAAGAACGTCAAAAAATTATAATTTTGCTTGCTAGCTGCATGGTGATTAGTTGCTGGATACAATTTTATTTTGTCACAGATAATTGGTTAATACAGTATCCTAGTTTGCTGGTAGATGGTGCTCAGCGTAGTGCCTTTGTTGTTAGAAATGAACCATCTGTTAAAATTCCCAAAAATGGGGTGACAATTCTCGACAAATTACAGCCACAAGTTGTTGAACAAATAGATGAACAACCTTGGTCACAAGTAGAGCAGTGGCTAATAAATGCTCCTCAAATAGTTTCTAATTTAGGGAGAAAAGTCATACAAGCAAATCTGGCGCAATATGAAGAAAGGTCTCTATGGCGAGTGGAACCACGTATACATAATGTTAAGTCTGGATATCAGCTAGATTTATTAAGTATCTGGAGTGGTCCCAGTGCAAACCCAGCGGGTTACTACTTGAGAAAGTCCTGTCGAATCGATCCAATTGCAGCCGGAACAAACAACTCCACCACAATTGTTAAGAACACCGACCGGAAAAACACTATCGCAGAAGTTGAATGCGATGTCATTAAATTTATCAAGAACGCACCGCCACCTCAACAGTAAAGATTAGAAGTTAGTGGATGGTGGATAGTGGATAGTGGTTAAAAACCTCAACAACTACCAACTAACAAATAACAACTAACAAAAATATCATGAGTTTGAGCAGAATTTCTGTAATTGCATTGAATGTATTTCGGGAAGTCGTGCGCGATCGCATTCTTTATCTCATCGGCTTTTATGCTTTAGCACTAACCACTGCTATCCGCATACTTCCTGAATTTAGTGCAGTGACACAAGATAAAATGTTTTTAGACTTTGGTCTGGCGGTCATGAGTGTCTTAGGCTTAATTGTTGCCGTATTTGTTGGTACGGGACTGATCAACAAAGAAATTGAGAAACGCACCATTTTGGTGCTAATTGCCAAACCTGTTAGCCGCAGCGAATTTATCATCGGCAAATATTTAGGATTACTGGCAGTGCTAGGCTCACTTATCGCCACAATGACAGCGATTTACCTGGCATTTTTACAATTTGGACATGTTGCTCATCAGACAGCAAGTATTTTGATTGCCGCAGTTTTTCTTTTCCTACAGTTTTGCTTGATAACTGCCGTCGCTCTTACCTTAAGTGTTTTTACCAGTTCACTGTTAGCCACAGCTCTAACCTTTGCTGTGTACTTAATGGGGAATATCACTCAATATTTATTAAAATTTGGTCGTTTGGGTCACAACCCCAGAATTGAACACCTTACTCAAGGTTTGTATCTAATTTTACCAGATTTATCTCGATTAGACTTGAAAAACGATGCCGTTTATGGTTTGGGGGCGTTACCTAACCTAAGTGCACTATCTCTTAATGCAGTCTATGCCTTATTATATAGTGCCATGCTATTGGCGTTTGCAGTCGTGATCTTTTCGCGACGTGAATTTTAAATATTTATTTCTGGCGATTCGGGAATAGCAGTTAAGCATTCTGACTGGAATAATATGCAGAACCTTAGTTCCCCCCAAAA
>JAQYWP010000258.1 GCA_029379285.1 Rhizonema sp. PD38 | reverse complement strand
CTAGTAACTTGGGTTACTTAGAACTGTGAGTAGATAAACTGTGCAGGTGCATTGCTTGTTCCCATTAATAAAATGAAGATGAGTGTAGCGTAAAAGGTCGCACGGGCTGGCACGTCAAAGCGACTGTTAAAATGTGGTCGATTTGCCTTAAAATATTCTAATATTTCGTAACCAATTAATAACGGAATACCCAACATTGCAGATAGAGGGGGTTTCGGCATCCTCAGAGCAAAATTGCCAAAATCTGCAAATAGTATTTTGGTAAACGTCATGACTTGAGCAAGAGAATCGGCTCGAAACAGCAGCCACCCGTAGCAAGTGACAATAAAGAACAGAACAATTGCAGCTATCCCCCTCAGGTTTCCAAAACCTTGACTCTTCGATGCTTCAGAATGCTTCTTCGACTCTTTGGGAGTAAAAACTCGGTATGCAGATAGAAGTGTTCCTTGATAGAAACCCCAGATGATAAAATTCCATGCAGCTCCATGCCACAATCCGCCAAGTACCATTGTCGTCATGAGATTTTGATAAGTTCTCAGTTCGCCTTTACGGTTTCCACCAAGAGGAATGTAAAGGTAGTCGCGCAGCCAAGTTGAGAGACTGATATGCCAACGACGCCAGAACTCACTTGGATCTTTTGATATATAAGGCAGGTTAAAGTTCAGCATCAATTCTATGCCAAATAGTTTAGATACGCCTCTGCCTATGTCTGAGTAACCAGAGAAATCACAGTAAATTTGGATGGCAAAAAGGAAAGTTGCGGCAACAACATCAATCCAAGACACTGCTCCTGCAGTCTCATAGATAGCGTTAACTGAACCTGCAACTCCATCAGCGATCGCCACTTTTTTAAACAAACCGAACAGAATCAGGAATAAACCGTCTACTGATTGCTGAAAACTTACCTGGCGCGGATTCGATAACTGTGGCAACAAATGCGATGCTCTGTCGATGGGACCTGCCAGCAAAGGTGGGAAGAAAGCCCAGAACAGCGCAAAATTCAGGAATTCATACGATGCCGTCATTTTGCCTTTATAAAGATCGACCGCATAGCTGATCGCTTTGAAAGTGTAAAATGAGATTCCTGCAGGCAAAATCAGGTTTAGATGCCAATATTCAACAGGTACACCAAGCGCATGAATCGCCTCTTGGGCACTATGAATGAAGAAATTTGAGTATTTAAAGAAGCCGAGAATGCCGAGGTTAGCGCAGATGCTCACCCACAAAAAGAATTTGCGTCGTTTGTTTTCCTTGAGTACAACACATCGCGGGTGTAAGAGGTTGCCGATCGCCACCAGCGCCACCGATCCAAAAAAGACCAACCAGCCAGACAAAGCGCTCGGAAAAAGCTGCGACCAGTGTACTGATACGAAGTTAGGCGCTGTCCTTATAGATACCGCATTCCACCGTATGGTATTAAAGGCAAGAGCTGCAAGGACAATTGACCAAGAGCAAAAGAAGCGGTGAGAGCGACTCAAGCGACCTGAATCAATCATTGCTCCACTGTAAAAGTCGATAACAGTTGATAGAACAATCAAAAAAAGTAAATGTATGTCCCACCAGCCATAAAATATATAGCTGGCAATAAGCAACATAATGTTTTGCCCACGGAAAGGAAGAATGCGGTAAAGCAAATATGTGATGACAAGAAAGACAAAAAATTCGACTGAGTTAAATAACACTTGTCTAAGCCCCTGTAAAACTCTATCTCTTGGAATTGGCTCTTGATCGCTTTGGATGCTGAAAATCCTTCGTCCTGACACAGGGAAACCACAAACCCTGCCACATCTTGCGACTTCTTTCCTATTCCAACCCCGTGACCTTAGGCGTGGGGCTGTTCTAAATTCTGACTTTTGACTCTTTGCACTCAAAAATAATACCTAATATACAGATATTTATTATTTATTTTTTGATGATTTTTTAAAATATGTCCTCATGTTTATGAAGATCGTATGAATCATCCACTAAATTTTGCTTCTTTTCGGAAAAATATGTGATTATATTACGTGATCGATAATTCCTTTCAAATCTTCAAGCTTAAGAGTAAGGAGTTTGAGGTCAATCCTCGCATCCATATTGTCAAGTTTGCTTGTGAGTGAAATCAAGAGCGCTCAGAAGCATTGGCATTGGATTAGCCGAGCAAAATGCTATGGAATTCTTATAACTTTCCGCAAAATATGAAATCGATTGAAGGATGCTAAGAATATACGTATTGGCGATTCAGATGATTGTGCGGTCGCTCGTATTGCAAAGCCATTCGCGCAACCGATGAGTACACTAATTCATTTTCAGTTTTTTCCCAAGAATTTGGCTTTTTAGAGGCGATCAACTCGTGTTCCTTACTAAGTTTATGACGAATATTGAGTATTCTTGAAACGATATGCGATTGCAGGAGGTATAAAGAGTGCAGCCAGTTGGAGTTGTTGTCATTGGTCGAAATGAAGGAAATCGTCTCAAAGAGTGCTTACTCTCTGTGTTGAGTCAAAAAACAACAATTGTGTACGTAGATTCAGGATCGACAGACGGTAGTGTCGCATTAGCTCGCTCTCTGGGCGTGCATGTAGCAGAACTTGATTTATCTATTCCCTTTACTGCAGGTCGTGCTAGAAATGCAGGCTTTGAACATCTATTAAAAATAAACCCGGATACCGAATTTGTCCAGTTTGTGGATGGAGACTGTCGGATCGTAGAAGGATGGTTAGAACGTGCAGCGCATGAGTTGGTAACTCAACCTAACGTTGTTGTCGTATGTGGGCGGCGGCGAGAAGAATTCCCAGATCACTCTATCTACAACCGTTTATGCGATATAGAATGGAACACTCCTATTGGAGAAGCCAAAGCATGTGGTGGCGACTCAATGATGCGGGTTTTAGCACTTAAACAAGCAGTTGGGTTCAATCCCAGCTTAATTGCCGGTGAAGAACCAGAACTATGTGTGCGATTACGTCAAGCTGGAGGTAAAGTTTTACGTATAGATACGGAGATGACTCAACACGATGCTCAAATGACTCATTTTAGTCAGTGGTGGAGGCGATCGCTACGTGCAGGTCATGCTTTTGCTGAAGGGTCTTGGATACATGGGAGTAGCCCAGAACGGCATTGGGTCAAAGAAAGCCGAGGTATTTGGTTGTGGGGCTTGCAACTGCCCTTGCTAGCAGTGGCAACTGCATGGTTATCGGTTCTATTACCATCTTGGATTTTAGATTCTGGATTTTGGATTGGAAATCGCCATCTGTATCTAAGTCATATAAAGCCATATGTGACATTCTTATTTCCAGGTATAAGTATACTGCTACTATTCATGGCTTATGCTTTGTTAGGTTTTAAAGTATATAAACATACTTCACAACGAGGATTTAAGTCACAAGAGGCAGTCCTTTACTCTTTGTCATGCGTTTTAGGTAAATTTCCGCAAGTGCAGGGTCAAATTCAGTTTCATCTTTCCCGTTTACTCAAAAGGCAAAGTACCTTAGTTGAGTATAAAAAAGTTAGTACTTAGAAGAATCTAGCACTTAGTAGTCATAAGGTTTGTAATCCCAGGGAATTTTGACCATTGACGCTTAAAAGTTTACGGTCAAATGCTAGCACACAAGACTTTATATATCCAGACAATTTTTCATGACATCCGGACTAACTATCGAAATTTACAGTAACTTTACGAAAATATACTTGTATCTAAATATCAACTTCATACAAACATCTTGATTTTAGCTGGTAAAAATATTATCTTAACGTCTGGTGTTGACTAAAAAAATTTTAGAGATTTGCTCCAGCATTCTTAGTTATGCAAGCTTCGTGAAAATAGTTCTTTGCCATTTACCTAAAGTGACAAGGAGAGAGCGCAGGCATGTATGAGTGAAGGACATTTAGTCACTCCAACGTCACCGAAAGTGACAACGCTCTTCTCGCTTACTTATTTCTTCATAGGAAATAGGGATATACCGAATCCCTACTTCGTCTATTGCCTGTGGCAACAATCAGTCGGGGAACTTTCGGCATATCCAAAGGCATTCCTCGCAAACACTCAATCAATAGATTTCAGTGGGAAACTTGTGCCGTTGTAGTTGAACAGACAATTAATCGGTAATAGGGACGGTGGAAAACTGCTCAGATTCGGACTCAACTATCTTTAGAAAAACAAAAACATTCTATAAGGTGATGCAATACCTCAAACTCATGCAGTTGATGGCGTAGCCTTGGCGTGTTGTTGTTTTATTAACGTCAGTTTTCAGTCAAGAAAGTAAAACTCCTGTAGCGCTCAACTGGCTTAATTGTGACGCGATTGGGAATTGAGCTTTCGTACAACAGGCGCGAGTTCAAACTACGTGGTTTCCATACATATCGGAGATTTTTCGATGAAAATAGCGTATTTAGTAAATAAGTATCCAAAGACAAGCCACAGCTTTATTCGGCGAGAAATCGCTGCCCTTGAAGCTTGCGGTTTTGCAGTAGAACGCTTCTCAATTCGAGATTGCGAATCTGAATTGATTGATCCAGAGGACATACTAGAGTTTAAGAAAACTTTAGTAGTGTTGAGTGTAGGCATTTTAGGTTTACTGTTTAATTTGTTCGGCATTGCCATTACCAAACCAATTCTTTGGTTGAAGAGTTTATGGTTAGCCCTTAAAGTTGGTTGGGCTTCAGAGCGAGGAGTTCTGTATAATATTATTTACTTAGCCGAAGCTTGCGTTCTGCTAGGTTGGTTGCGTAATGCAGGAGTAACTCACATTCATGCTCACTTTGGAACTAACTCCACCACTGTGGCAATGTTGTGTCAAGCGCTAGGTGGACCAGCATATAGTTTTACAGTTCATGGTCCATACGAGTTTGATAAACCTGAAAGTATCGGCTTGAGAGAAAAGATAAATCGTGCAGCTTTTGTGACTACCGTAAGTTTCTTCAGTCAAGGTCAGCTTTATCGGTGGTGCGAACACCAGCACTGGCAAAAAATTCATGTAATTCGTTGTGGTATAGACAGTGATTTTTTCAACCACCCGATAACATTAATACCATCCCAACCAAACTTAGTATGTGTTGGTCGGCTGTGTGAAGAAAAAGGGCAACTGCTCTTAATAGAAGCAGTTAAGCAATTAGCGGCTATGGGATTATGGTGTCAGTTGACTCTTGTTGGTGATGGTCCTTTAAGACCTGAAATAGAAAAATTAATCAAAGAATATGGTTTTGAAGCACATGTAAAAATTACTGGTTGGGCTAGTGGTACTGAAGTACAAAAATATGTGATCAATTGCCGTGCTTTAGTTCTGTCGAGCTTTGCAGAAGGATTACCCGTCGTGATTATGGAAGCTTTGGCGTTGAGACGTCCAGTCGTTAGCACTTATGTTGCGGGAATTCCCGAACTAGTCATGCCAGGTGTGAACGGGTGGCTTGTTCCATCAGGTTCAGTAGAAGGTTTAACAGCAGCTTTGCGTGAGGTTTTAGAACTTTCAACAGAGAAGTTGCAACAAATGGGTCAAGCCGGATATGTTTCTGTGAAAGCACAGCACGACATTGCACTTGAAGCAGGCAAATTAGCGAATTTGTTCCGATATTACCAAGAGAAATCTCCAGAAGTAGAGCATAATTACCAACTACAGGTAAGCTTGAAGAACTAATATCAAATAACATTTCTATTTACCCAGAGTAGGCATGTAGAAACTTTTACCTAACCGATCATTGCTAATCAATAAATTATGACGAAAAAGCTTGCTGTTCGTAGTGCTATCTGGACAGTTTTCGGCTATGGAACTGGTCAGGTACTTCGGTTTGGTAGTAACCTAATCCTAACTCGTCTACTCGTACCAGAGTATTTTGGTCTAATGAGTGTGGTGAACACTCTGAGAATAGGTATTGAATTATTCTCAGACATCGGTATTCTTCAAAGTATTGTCAACAATAAACGAGGCGATGAGCCAGTTTTTTTAAATACTGCTTGGACACTACAGACTATTCGTGGGGTGATACTCTGGCTATTTTTATTAATTGTTACCTTACCAATATCAACGTTTTATCATGACCAGCGCCTTTTGTGGTTGATTCCGATTGCAGGAATGTCCTCAATCTTGGATGGTTTTTGTTCTACAAGCTTATATACTCTCCACCGCCGACTACAACTAGGTAAGTTAATTCGATTTGACCTCATCGTGCAGGTATTAACTCTTGCTACCTTAATTATTTGGTCGCTACTGAGTCCAGGGCTTTATGCTTTAGCTTTTGGAGTCATAGCCGGCTCAATCTACAAAATGGTTGGCAGTCATTGGTTAATCCGAGGTTACTCCAATCGCTTCGCTTGGGATCGAGATGCAGTTGTAGAGATTTTGACCTTCGCGAAATGGATGTTTGTGGCATCAGCTGTAATGTTTCTCAACGATCAAGCCGATCGCCTCATTCTTGCAAAGCTGCTATCATTTCAACTTTTGGGGGTTTACACTATTGCTTATGCCTTGGCTGGCATACCCCGAGAAGTTGTGAAACAACTTGGTTATAAAGTCATTTTTCCGACAATTGCCAACCACATCGATTTGCCACGATCTAGTTTACGAGACAAAATTCTTCGCCAACGCCGAATCATGCTGATTGGGTTTGCGTTTTTATTAGCTATTCTCGTAACGCTTGGTGATTTGGTAATCAGCACACTATATGACCAAAGGTATAGTGAAGCAACGTGGATGATGCCGATTCTTTCCTGCGGCGTTTGGTTTTCGGTACTGTTCTACACTATTAGTCCAGCTTTAATGGCAATTGGCAAGCCCATGTACGCAGCCCAAAGCAATCTGGCTGGGTTCTTGGTTATTGGTCTAGGATTACCTTTAGCCTTTTTCAATTTCGGCACAGTGGGCGCTATTGTGTTGATTGCACTCAGCGATATGCCGTTGTATTTTGTCAACCTTTATGGGTTAGGAAGAGAAAAACTTTTAACTATTGTCCAGGATATTCAGTGTACTGCCTTTTTTGTGGGAGTACTGGCTTTATTTCTATTTATTCGGAGTTATTTAGGGTTTGGGATACCAATTCATGCAATTCTTTGACAACCGTTACATAAGAGTTACCCAAAGTTACCCAGAGTTAGACGTATCGTACTGGTCTAACCGAACTTTGATGCTGATTTCCTGCTTCACTCTGGAGATGTCGGCATCAACCAGTCCACAGGCTCACACCGTCTAACTGACGGAGACGTACGAACTAAGATTAATTGCCGCATTCAAATCGCGGTCAATTTGAAAATGACAATGCTCGCACTGGAAAACTCTTTGATCTAAGGAAAGATGTTCTTTTTTAGTTCTATGGTCAAGAATTTGCTTAGTTAATGCCAGTCCCCAATTCCAAGCATGGCGTGCTACTCCACAATGTTTTATCAACTCTGTGCGTTGCTGGTTATTCAATTTCAATTCAGTCTTGAAACCTAGCAGCATTGTTGAACATCCTTAACGACTTGTTCGATACCATCAATCAGTTTCTTGTTTTTCTTGGAACCAGAACCATAAAGACGTGCTGAGAAAACTGTAATTAATTCAATCATGTCTTGCACTAACTCTTGCTCAAATGTAATCTCTTCATTGGTTTTGTTGATGAAAGTATTTAGTTCCAGTTTCTCACCCTATACACTGACATGAGTATCTGTATAGTGTGAGGCTTCTTTTTGAAAAAGCTAAACTAGCAACTTAGCTAAAACTTGGCAATCAGCTGTCATATATCAGCGTAAAAAACTTTTTTCAGTACTTGTGCTGATTGCTGATGGCTAACAGCTATGTTAAAGGTTCATCACTGTTAAAGAACAGCAAGCGTATAGCGAGTATGGCAAAACCTACAGCCGCGATCGCTTTCAACATGCGTGTGGGTAATAACTCTGCCACTGCTCCTCCAGCTAATGCTCCTAACAAGCTAGTTAATAATAGAGCCGCAGCTGCCCCAAAAAATACAGCGCGGGGAGATTGGCTGCCGGACGAAAGTGCGATCGCCGCTAATTGACTTTTATCACCTAATTCTGACAAAAAAACTGTAATAAAGCTTAATCCTAAAAGGTGCCAATCCATACTTGTAACTCTTTATAACTGGATATACTAAACTCAACGCGCGCGATTGTCCTCTTCCCCAGTTGAAACAGGGAAAAACAAGCAATGGTCTATTCCATTAACATCACTACAATTGGAGTACATCCCACAATAGAAGCAGGGAAATAACCAACATCATTATTCCTGCGCCTCTTTCTACAGTTTTGGGAGAAAGGCATTTAGCTATCCAACTGCCCAAAGCCACACCTAATAAACTTGTCGTCACCAGCGCAACTCCAGAACCTAGAAAAACTATCCACGGAGAATGAGACTGGGCACTCATCAGCAAAGTGGATAGCTGTGTCTTATCACCAATTTCTGCTAGAAAAATCGTGAAGAAGGTAGTGCTAAAAGTGACTGCGATGGATTGCTGTTTGAAATTGCGCTCGCTAACTTCAGATGATTCACTAGAGCTTAATGAGGACTCTTGTGCTTCCGGCTGTTCATCAACACAAACCCATGTATCTGAATAGCATTTATTACATTCTTCTATTTCCGGTTGGCTTTCCAACTGAGATTCATTATAGCTTGGGTGTGCATTGTCAAGTTTCACGGTCAATCATTCTAGTTTTTTTCATATTCTTCTCATTTTCTCAGCATTTTTCATAAATTGCAACCTATTTCTCGCAAAGCTAGTACCACTCAGCAGACATCAGAACCCACAGCTTCGTTAAAACGCAGCATTTCTAGACTGCTGTCGCTATAAACCCCCTCTATTTGCTGGCGACAGCAATCTATTGCAAAATCATTTAACTCTTCAGGGCTTATGCCATACATATCCTGAAAAACTTCTGATTCTACACGACAGAAACGCGGACGATTTGCGTAGATACGACATTCTCGCAAATCCTTGTCGTAGTTTATACACCACCCTCCTTCACCTACCATGCTGAGATAAACTTCCAGTTCTGGTGGGGATAGATACTCATCCAAGTCCGGGCGATCTGCTGGGTTAAGATGACAGCAGGCTCCACATTGCTTCACACATTGCCACTTCGCCATAATGCATTGGGGGTGTAAGAGAACGTTTTCACTCTTGTTAAATTTTAATAAATACTCAATTATCATTCAGGGACTGCTAACAGTCAAGCGTCTGCGATTTTAATCCGATGCCTGCTTATTGTATGTTTTTTCTTATCATTTTGTTAAGTAAATTAAATTTACATACCGCCCACCGGATATGATCGTTTGCATGTTTTGCAACAACGTTATTTAATTTTTATTTAGATCCTAGGGAGGGAAAATGTTTGACGCTTTAGCCAACATCAACTGGGAAGTTATTTTTCAGCTACTATCCGTTGGACTGATCATGTTAGCTGGTCCAGTGGTGATTTTTGTCCTGGCATTTCGCAACGGCGATATGTAACTTCTGAAGTAGAGACGTGACACCCAAGCGTCTCTACAACTCCTAACTCTTCTCAACTCTTAACTCTTCCAAAGCGTGAACGGCGGCTTTGATCAGTCCGTCAAATTGAGGTTGACAAAGATCGACATCCATGGATTTTTCACGATTCGCTCCTAATAACCC
>JAQYWP010001283.1 GCA_029379285.1 Rhizonema sp. PD38 | reverse complement strand
CTGGCAATTGGTGCTTTACCAATATGGCATCTAGCCAAGCAAGCCGGATTAAAAGAAAGTCAAGCAGTCGCCATAGCAACAGCCTACTTACTATATCCACTGGTATTTAATGTCAATATATTTGATTTTCATCCAGAAGTCATAGCTGTACCAGCACTTTTAGTCGCGATATTAGCGGCGAGAAGCCGACAAATTTGGTTGTTTTGTTTGAGTATCTTATTGGTGTTCGGATGCAAAGCAGTGTTAGCTTTAACCGTGAGCGCGATGGGAGTCTGGCTGCTAGTGTTTGAGAAGCGGCGTTTATATGGTGCGATCGCTCTAGTGAGCGGTACAGTGTGGTTTGCCATCGCCACTAAAATCATCATTCCCTTTTTTGGTGGATCTGTAGCATCTGTAGAACGTCATCTTTATCGGTATAGTTATCTAGGAAACTCATTTCCAGAGATCTTTAAAAATTTACTTTTCCACCCAGAAGTTATTTTGAAGACAGCTTTTTCACTAGTAAATCTGGAGTATTTAATTTTACTATTCGTACCTGTTATTTGGGGGTTTTCCCTTGTAGGAATGACACCTTTAATCAGTATTATACCTTGCTTAGCAATCAATCTTTTAGCTGATTACCAGGCACAAAAAAATTTAATCAACCAATATTCTCTACCAACTATACCCTTTTTATTTTTGGTTGTTATTAACAGTCTTGCAGTAAATCGGGGATTGTTAAAAAATAAAAGAGCAATTATTTTATGGTCGTTAATCACCTTCTTAGCTTTAGCTAAGTTTAGTTTTTTTGGCTCCAAATATCTGTCGTCTCTCGATACTTGGCAAGCTACGAAAGCAGCGATCGCTCAAGTACATCAAGGCAGCGTTCTAACCACAGATGAAATTGCCCCTCACTTGAGCCATCGAGAAGTTATTATACTAATAAATCCAGATGCTCCATCACTTGATTTCACTAGGTTTGATTATGTCTTACTGAATACCCGCCATACTCTTTCATCAAGGCATAAACAATTAAATATTTCCTATTTAAATCTATTGAAAAACAATACCAATTTTACATTAAGTTTTGCTGGCAACGATGTTTACTTATTTAAACGTGCTAAATTATCGTCAGCTATCCTGAATGAACAACATAAAAAATATCAGTCGTCATGAGTTATTTTTCCCACTATTAATGTGGTTCTCCAGTCGATCATTAATCTGCATTGCTATGCTGGCGATCGCACCTGTACTTCCATCTCCCTCTCACGTAGGAACTATCACTTACGGCTGGGATGTCTTTTTTGCGTGGGATAGTAGCTTCTATGAAAAAATTGCGACTTTTGGCTACGATGACTCACTCAACGAAAAGCCATTTTCATCAGTTGTCTTTTTTCCTTTACTTCCTATATGTATTCGGGGCTTAATGACTTTCGGCTTGCCTTTTCAAGTCGCAGGAACCTTGATCAACAATCTCGCTTTTCTAGGAGCCGCGATCATATTATACGTTTGGATAAAAGAGCGTCATGGTGTAAGTGCAGCACAGTGGACAGTAGCTGTATTTACCTGGTGTCCGCTCTCTTTATTCGGTACGGTTATTTATGCTGAAGGGCTGTATCTTTTATTTAGTACAGCCGCTTTAAAGGCTTTTGATCAACAACAGTATGTATGGACTGCACTTTGGGGCACTCTAGCAACAGCAACACGTCCAACAGGAATTGCGCTTGTACCTGCATTTTTACTTGTAGCTGGGATTGAACGTAAAGGTATCAAAGCTTATATTGCTAGTTTAGCCTCTGGTGGTGGTCTGTTTTTATTCAGCCTGTATTGCCAGATGAAATTCGGTGATGCTTTGGCATTCCTCCACGCCCAAAAAGCCTGGCGTCCCTCACTCGGGTTTGATTGGCTGCATTGGTGGAAGATGCTAATGCAAATTGTAGTCGGTACAACCAATTGGAAACATGGCTATATTAAAGACCCTTGGCATCCCCTGCTGTTTGCGATTATAGTTGGGAGCGGTTACTTATTATGGCGTTTCCGCAAAAAATGGAATGTTGCCAATATAGTCTATGGCTTTACCTGCTTGGGATTATTCGCTTGGTTGTTAGCTGGCGATCCTTTGACCAACGTTGTGATGATCTTTGGCGGTATATATTTATTATGGGTTTTGCGTGCTGAAATCAGCCTGATTACCTTAGTCTACGGCTTTTGCGGCATTGGTATGTTACTCGTATCTGGAAGTACGATTTCCTTAAATCGTTTGGTGTACGGCATCGTGTCTGTATCGATCGCATTAGGTATACTGCTTGCCCGTCATCCGCGATCAGGATACGCAGTTATGGGCTTATTCACCATCATACTCGCAAGCTTCTCCATCAGATTTGCTCAAAACCTCTGGGTTGCTTAATCATCCATTAACCCTCTTTGCACCCTCATACCCCTCTACCCTAATCACAACAATTTTGACAAACTACTAAATATCTATAGAGTACAGACAATTAAAAACTTTGATAGATTTCAGTATTTCTACGGTCAATATGCATTCATTATACTGTTATTAATGGTATATA
>JAQYWP010000257.1 GCA_029379285.1 Rhizonema sp. PD38 | reverse complement strand
ATCAAAATCTTTTCAATTTAGCAACTTTAAATCTAATTTTCATTCTTAAGATTTGTCATTGACAGTTTTTCATTGGCATTCGTCTTAAGTAATTGTACTTATTTTTTGGATAAAGAAGCAGCAGCTACGCTTTTGTGAAAAATATTTACTCGAGATCCGGAATTTTAGGCAAAATCCCTTGCTGAGAAGAACGATTTGATTACGAAGGCGATCTAAAATGACACTGTTAATCGGTAAAAAAACAAATTTAGCTTATGGCGCGTCAACGCACTATTTTGTCATTGATTATAGTATTCGTGGCAACATTCCTGATCAGTTGTGGCGGTCCTAGTGTCGCTACACCGCCTCCAACTTACACAACAGCCCAATTAGAGAAAATCCAGGAGTACGTACCTGAGATTATAGCTGTACGCGATCGCGCACAAGAAATGCAACGCCTGATCCAGACCAAGCAATGGATAAAGATTGGTAATTTTATCCATGGACCGATGGGCGAAGCAAAGTTGAACATGGGTTATGTTGCTTCTAATCTCCTCCCTAAAGAGCAATCGGCAGCACGCAAGCTAACGAAAAATTTATTTGACCACCTGGTTAAAATCGATCAAGCGGCTGAAACTGCTAACTCACAAAGTGCCTTCAGCAACTCCCAAGCTGCTTTTGCAGATCTTGATGAATTCCTAAAACTGCTTCCTAACACTATTCGTCAAACAGAAGAGAGTTAGAAGCACGCGGGAGGCGCGGAGTTATGAATTATAAATTATGATTTGGAAATTCTTAACTCCTGTCTCCTGTCTCTTGAAAAACATGAATGTAGTCGTTATCGGTTGTGGTGTTGTTGGCGCAGCGATCGCCTATGAACTGAGTCAAGTTAAAGGGATCTCAGTCACGGTTGTTGACAAACACCAACCAGCTACAGCCTCTACGGGGGCAGCATTAGGAGTGTTGATGGGCATCATCAGCCACAAAATCAAAGGAAATGCTTGGCGGATGCGACTGCATAGCATCCAACGCTATGAAACTTGGATTCCCGAATTAGAAGCTCTCACAGGTCGATCAATCCCTTATAATCGTCAAGGTATTCTCATGTTGCTCTCTGAGGTTGAGGAGATGTCAAAATGGGAAAAGCTTGTGGACACTCGCCGCTCTCAAGGTTTCCCCTTGGAAATATGGAACGCTGAGCAAATAAAAAATGTCTGTCCTCAGATAGATACAGAAAAAAATCGTACTGCTATCTATTCTCCAAGCGATCGCCAAGTCAATCCAACCGCACTCACATTAGCTTTGGTTGAAGCTGCACAGCATCGGGGAGTGACTTTCAAATTTGGTGTTAATGTTTTGGGCGCAGAACCCCAAAACAGTGCTGGCTCCTCAGCACCCAGTACTCAGCACTGTATGGAGACAACAGAGGGCACAATCTCTGCTGATTGGTTTGTCATTGCATCTGCGTTGGGTTCATCCCTACTAACAGCACAATTAAAGCAGATGATTGATATTCGCCCTGTGCTAGGACAAGCATTGCACATGCGCTTGGAACGTTCTTTAGGAAATCTTAACTTTCAGCCCGTGATCACTGGTGATGACGTGCATATAGTTCCTACAGGTAATGGGGATTATTGGGTAGGTGCAACGGTTGAGTTTCCCAGCAATGAAAATGATATACCACCAAACCAAGAACTATTGGAGTCAGTTAGAAAGAGAGCTTTAGCCTTTTGTCCCGACTTAGCCAAAGCCAAGATTATCCGTACATGGACAGGCTTACGTCCGCGCCCAGAAGGACGCCCCGCACCGATTATTGGTAAACTACCGGGATTTAGTAACATCCTCCTCGCCACAGGACACTATCGCAACGGCGTTTTACTTGCACCTGCAACAGCTGACACAATTCGTGAGATGATTATTTCTAACATATAGCACTTAAAATTTCACAAATACAAGTGTTGCTCGTCCTCAGTCGTTTGTCATTTGTCACAAAGGATTAAGGACAGATTACAAGTGACAGTCTGAGGCTTGAATTCAAATGTCAACAACAGAAAATAAAATTAAAGTCGGGTCACTGGAATGGTTTTATCGCGAATCGCTGCCAATTGGTACAAGTGACTTACTGCCTGTATTATTGCTGCATGGCTTACCATCACAAAGCTACAGTTGGCGAAACATCATGCCAGCGTTGGCTTCTCAAGGCACACGGGCGATCGCACCTGATTGGATTGGTTTCGGCTTTTCATCAAAACCGGAAAAAAGGGATTTTGCCTACACCCCTGATGCCTTTCTTAAGGCTTTGGAAGCATTCATACAAGCTTTAGAACTAGAACGTTTCTCCTTAGTTGTTCAAGGCTTTTTAGGTTCTGTAGGACTGCAATACGCCTTGCAACATCCAGAACAAATAGCCAACTTAGCCATCCTCAATACACCAATTTCAAGTACGGCAAAATTACCTTGGAAAATGCAACAAATAGGTTTACCTCTAGCAGGTGAAATGCTTGCCCAAGATCCCCTACAGGTTGACCGTATTTTAGAAGGTGGTTCTCGTTACGTTATAGCAGATGAACACTTGGATATTTACCGCAAACCATTTCTAAAAAGTTCTGCTTCCGGGCGAAGTCTTCTATCAACTATCCGTAATTTGCAATTAAAGCAAGCAATGGCAGAAATCGAATCAGGTTTTAAACAATGGCAACAGCCTATTTTAATTTCTTGGGGAGTAAATGACCCGTGGCTTCCAGTGGATATGGCACAAAATTTTGCCAATTCTGTACCCCAAGCCGAATTAATCAAACTAAACAATGTTGGGCATTATCCTCAAGAACACTACCACGAAACGATTCTTGAAGACCTATTGCCGTTTGTACGTCGTTCTGCATCTAATTAAGTCAAAAAGAAAGGCAGAGGGCAGCTATGCTGAAGGCAGCTCTGTTTAAGATAATACAATAGGGGCTTGAACCCATATTGATTGAAGACCACCAACCTCCGGTATGGTGGGGGCACAGAGCCGCGAAGCTACAGCCCAAGGGAAGCTTCCCCCGGCAGACTTCGCGATTTGGGTAAGGCAGGGCAGAGGTCAGAAGTTTTAAAATAGTATAAAAAACTACATCTTTCCTTCTGCCCTCTGCCCTCAGCATAGCTACCGATGCTTGGGAGGGCTGATGAAAAGCCGTGCATTGAAAGCGAGGAAAATGCTGCGCAACTAATTGCCCAGGGTGCTCCTAACTAAACGATGCTTAACTAGGTAGGCTGTAAACCACTTTTCCTGAATCTTTGAAGGAGGGCAGTATTGCAATCTGGTGGGTTGCAATACTGCTCAGTTAAGGAAACTCCTTTGAAAATAAATGTCCACTGCTGAGGCAGTCATTAGTACAAAGAGTCAGAAGTCAGGAGAAAAAATACCTATAATAAACTAGGTTTTACCCTGTTTCTAACTATCTGGTTATTTCAAGCAAGACATTTACGAGAAACACCCCCGACTCCTTAAGCCTATGTTCACACCCAACGCCGCACACTCGCCTTATAGCGCAAGTATTCATCACCGAATTTTCGCTCTAAATAACGCTCTTCGCGCTTGATCACGCCGTTTTGCACAACAACGACAAGCGGCAACAGAATCAACAACGCCCAGAGTGCATTAAAAAGCAGCGCGATGCTGACGTCAAGCAGCGTTAAAGACAAGTAAATAGGGTTGCGGCTGAAACTGAACGCTCCGTCGGAGACGATTGCCGTCGTTGGACGAGAAGGATTCACTGCTGTCTGTGCGCGGCGCATCGCGCGAAAAGACGAAGTTGCTATCAAAGCCGCGCCGACAAGTACCACCACACTTGATGCGATCGCTATCAAGGGCGGCAGGAAGTTAACCGGAAAAATGAAATGAAGCAATAGTCCGAGCGCGAGTGTTCCGGCAAAAAGCGCAGGCGGAAACGCAATTACTCCGGGATTATCCACTGTTTCTTTTGACATTGTAATTTTCTAGAGTTAGAAATTATTTGGCACCTGTATTCTGACTTCTGACTCCTTTTCACATTGTCTTTTTTCGGGAAATTAAATTAGCTGTTGCTAACCCGACAACATAGCCGATATACATTGACATAAGAGTGAAACTAAATAATGGTTTTCTCATGTTATGCTCCAGACAGAAATTTATTTATCTCGCAAGCTTGGTTTGACATAACAACCAAGCTTGTTGACTGAAAGTTTGTGGGAGACTTTGGTTATGAATCTCAGCCCTTCCCTTCAACTGCTATTAGTCTCGCAGTTCGGCGTTTAAAGTTCTGTCTGGATAAGGGTTTAATAAAAATAACTTTTGTATGAGTTTGGTATAACTTTAGTTTCGAGCCATAAGATGGATATAAATTTAGGCGTTTGACTATGGTAAGGCGATCGCTCAAATCTTGTGCTGAAGGTATTCAAGAAGCGAGATACTCAAGTCCCATATGGGTTTCAAGCTCATTGTCGGAGATGTTTAGTACTGAACTGTTGCCAGTAAACAATAAACCATCAGATAATTAGTAAATCACATCTTTGGAGCGTTCATAGTAGCAATAAGGCTTCAGCCGTTGCCAATTTCTCACTCTCAGAATATCCAAGCGGACAGATAGAGGGATTAGAGAGGTAATGTTGCTTGGCTTGTTTGGGCGGTTGTGGATGTTGCCCTTTGTGACAGCTTCCAAAACCGCTCTATTTCATATAAGATAAGCTTTGACACGCAATAGCTGTGCTGAAATGAGATCTAACTTGATCGAAACGTGGTTACAAGACGGACTGATTATTTGTTCTCGCTATCAGAAAAAAATCACTGAAGATGGAATAAATTCTGCTAAGAGTCTTGGTGAGCGGAACAGCAAAAAGGATTTTCAATTTTATTCTAAACTGTTTGATGGAATTCCTATTCGTGGAACAGTTTCCATTCTAGATATTGGATGCGGTAAAGCCGAATTATTACCTTTTCTCAAAAACAGTTATCCTGAAGTCAAAATAGATCGCTATCTAGGACTTGATCTAGTTCAGGAGTTTCTAGATGTAGCACAGTATAATTATCCAGAGTATGAGTTCATCAGAGAGAATTTTATTGGGGATTGCTTCAGACCGAAGCAACCCTTTACTATAGTTGTAGCCCTTGGAGCCCTTGGAGTTCTTGTATCGCGAGTGCACTTTTATCAAGAGTTTGTCGAATGTTTTATTGAGAAAATGGTTCGATGTAGCTCAGGTCACATTCTATTCAATTTAATTAGTGAAGTCAACTTTTCGTCAGAAAACTACTTAAACTATGAACAAGTAGGTCACTCGACATTTTTTTCGAGTCAAGCTCTCAAATCGATTCTAGATAAGATTGAAAATACAAGCTATCGCATTGTGGAAGAACGAATTTTTGCAGATGCTACAGATATGTTTGTTCACATTTTTAGGACTAATTCTTAATTAATTCTTGCTCAAGCACCAGCAACACTGGTGCAACTATATAAGTTTTACAATTACCGGAATGTTTAAGTGCCTTAGTCAAAATCTCATTTTTAGGGGAAAAGTTGAAAAATTTTGATGGAACTCCCTCTGGGTAAAATTTTCAGTTATCAGGTCGTACTCGCCACGGCGCAGCTGTGGTCGAGCAACTCTTCCCCGCTCCCCCTGTTGCCATGCAGCCAGTTAGCCGTATCGGCTAGAAGGATAAACCCCTTGTTGCCGTTCTCAAAGTTTACCCCCACTATGACGAGCGTCTGAGCGCGCATGTTGTTTTGCACCGCATGATCCTGCGCCAGTTGGAGAAACGGATTGACATTTCTCAGATCTGTCGAGTAGATGCGTCGCGCCCGGTATGTATGCCCGTTCAGCTTGACTGACAGCGCCTTCCAGTCCGTGCCAATGGCGTTTAAATGCTCGAGCAGTGCCAAGCGCGTTTGGGGCGAGATGCAGTCAATATGGATATGCAGTTGGTTCTGGCTGCGTCCGTAAGCCGAATTGACGGCCAGAGCGATCTCATCGCGCCGCAACTTGCGCCGCAGATGCTGCGATGTAAGTAAGCGTGCCTTCCAGGCATATCTCCAGTATTCTGGCGCGTTTTTCAATAGCAGCGCCGGGCTCTCAATACCGGAAATGGCAACGGTTGGGAGCAGCAAATATTGCGCCACGCCTACCTTGTCTTTGAGAAGCACGTAGCCGTCCTTGAGATCGACACTGACGCAAGGCGCGGGATTGCCGCTATGCTCCTGACCTGGAACACAACGGTCATGTACGATATGCCACAACGCATCGCTTTTAGGCCCCATCGCTGTAGAGCCGGTGCAACCCGCGAGTAACCCCATAGATAGCGTGAGCGCGAGATTTCCGATCCAATGCTTAACCATTTGTGTTCTTTTATTTACAAAAACTTTGGCATCTAAGTGAGACATACTTATCTTAACTATGCGATCGCCCAAGCCAATAATAAAAGCCCAGTTGCATGAAAGCAACCAGGCTTTGATTTAATTCTGTGTTCTGAAAGACTAATGGAGCACGGGTAACGTATTACGCATTACTCCTGCACCAAGTTAACTTTGACGACTTTGTTTTTTTCTTCAGTAATTTTGGGTAGTGTCAAATTGAGGATGCCGTTTTGATATTCTGCGGTAACGTTAGTGTTTTGAATGCGTGCGGGTAGGGGAATTACCCGTTGGAATTTACCATACTGAAATTCAGTTACAGTCCGACTATTCTCTTCAGTCTTCTTCTGGGCGGAGCGATCGCCACTGATAGCAACAGCATTCTCTGTAACTTGCACATCTAAATCTTTAGCTTCGATGCCTGGGAGTTCTAGTTTTAAGTGAATAGCATCTGCTGAAACATGCATTTCAGCCGCAGGAACTTTTGTAAAAACTCTTTCGCTCACTGTAGCTGGTTCTAAAGCTGAATCAAACAAATGGTTGATTTGACGTTGGAGAGTGTTGACGTCTTGCCAGGAATTGTAACGAACTAACATAATTTATCCTTTTTTCTGTCTTGTTTAATTCAGAATTTAATTTCTTGCTTTAGTCTCATATTAGTAATTGGTAAAAAAAGTGTATATTCGGTTTTTAGCACAAGTTAAATGATGATTACCGACTAAGAAACCAAGTGTATTTTTAGGTGTGGAAGCCTGCTATCTTCTAGTACGGTAAACCATACAAATTATTCAAGGATAATTTCTAAATATAAGACCATACTGTAAAAACAGTATGGTCTGTGGTTAGGTATAGTAATTTTTAAGTTAATTGGCTTAGCTGTATAGAGCTACAACATCAATTTGTGAGATTCCGGATTTGGCTCAAATATTCTTTTGATTGTTTCAGCAGCGCTTCTACTCAAACGGTTGCCCATCACAATTCCGGATTGTTCGGCGAAAACTCCATTGACAATTTCCGTGCTCTTATTAACTAGCAAGTCGCGAGAACAGACTTATAAAAAACGGTAAAAACCGATTGTGACAGTTGAGGGTGCGCGTAAGTGGGTTTTATGGATCTCCTAGGGAGCAGAGGAGTTTATGGACGAACTTGCAAGGGAAGAGGCAGCAGTTCCAGTAAGTGCAGTGGCTGGCGATCACTACACTGTAGATAATATGACAATGTTGGATAGATGAAAAGCATCATGAAAGCGGTATCCATCGCTAAAGTAAGAGTTATCGGTGAGGTCATTTCCAATCTGTTATTTATACAAAGAAACAAAAGCCAATGCTTCTGTAGGATTATCAAAGCTGATTAAAGAATTTTGGAATTGTTTAAGCAATATTACTTACAGAACAGGAGTGGCTGCGTATTCTTAGCAATACATAGTGGGTGGCGTGGGTGTCCATGTTTTGTTAAACCGAGACAGTAGAGAGGTTGAACAGAAATTAGATCTAGCACTTCAATGTTCCGATTTTGAAACCCGCCATGTTGACCCCATGCCACAATAATTAAAGAAGCGCGTTTTGTTGCGGATTGAATATAGTGGTCATTTTCTGAACCCACAGGATCATCCGAAGAACGCATATCACGAGGTTTTGTAGCACGGTAAGCAAACAGATTTACTACTTCAAGAGAACCATATCCCCAAGATGCTAGCAAAGCTAATACATCTACACAACGTCTGATCATCTTTGCTAGCATCTGCTGTGCTTGGGTTAAGCATCACAAAAGTAACTTGTTTATTTACATTCCATTCACGCCCTAACAAGTAACGGTAATTTCCATTGATAACGGCAGTTTTGTTCATGCCAATATATTTGATAACTCAGGATTTTCCTAAAAACGCTTTGATTAGAATAGGTACTCAAGCCTGGACTATTTAGCGATTTGGCTTTCGTATCCTGCCATCCCCAGTTAACTTTCATTACGTGCTTATCAAGAGGAATACCACTGATGTGGCTGAAATCAGCAATCCAATGAATCTTGACCCATCTAAAAATGCCCCACACACCTATCTCCCATTGAGGTTTATCTTCACTTCCTTCATTAACAAGTTCAACTACATGTGTCAGGTATCGTTCGCGCTGCTTCGGTGGTCTCTGGGAAAGAATAATTTGAGATCCTTTCGGCAGATGAAATGCATGAGCTTCTACACCTTTGCCCAAGCATGAAGTTCAATCGAAAGTGAGCCCCCTTACAATAGTCATCATATGCCCAAACATGGTCATCATTCACATTCTTAATATATTTCAGACAAGCAGAATCCATTAATTTTTCTCTCGTAGACTTTTCTTTGTACTTATCAATAGGATTCCCTAATTAATGTAAGATCCAACAATGGTAGCTAACAGAACGTTTGATAAAAAAACAGGGTGAAGCCAACATTCCTGATCACAGTCCTAGAAAAGCTTAAGTCATTACTTAATTATTTGCGATCGCAGATGATTATCGGGAAAGGCAGAGGGCAGGAGGCAGCTATGCTGAAGGAAATTCTGATTCCTGTCCTCTGCCCGTGACCGAAGGGAACAAGGGTCTAAAACCCCACCGTCTACACGGTGTTCACAATTGGTTGGGGTCTGAATCCCCATCCAATTGTTCCTTCTGCCCTCTGCCCTCAGCATAGCTGCCTTCTTCAAGAAGTCTTGATTTCAGATAGCTACAAGCGGCTTCACCGAATGCTAAACTACTGCACAGATTTTGCGACGATCGCATCATCCTACCTGACGAACAAGAAAACTATCTATGTCTTGAAGCATGACGATGGCATCGTCAGAATGTATTTAAAGCAGTATAATCTGGGATAAAAGTATCGATTGATACATAAATGACTCAATCAAAAAAAGGGGACCTCATTTTTTCACTTTTACATCGGGGAACCTGCGCTCCTCAATTGAGCATTGGTTGTGAGGACTTGGCTTAGTCTTTAAGAATAGGCGTTCTATGTGTGGGAGTGTCAACACGGCATACATCTGTGTGATGGGTCGCACAGATGTATGCCCATATAACTGCTGTCTCTAATCTTTAACCTCAAGAAGTAACTGCCAAAAAATAGATAATGGTGGTATTCTTTCTATGTCATGTTATATTAATCAACTAGGAAATGGATCAACCTTGTTTAATGAGCGTACATAATACGACCCAAATACCTAAAACATGGAGTTCATCTCCTACTTAGATTTCTTCATTGACATTATTCGTATTTATACGTAATATAC
>JAQYWP010000256.1 GCA_029379285.1 Rhizonema sp. PD38 | reverse complement strand
CCAACATATATTATATCTAGTTTGTCAACCATAATTACTTGACCAACACGAGGTGCGGTGTTCTTAGCCAACTCCAGGAAAAAAAACTGTAGCAATTGATTCTATTTTAGGTGTCAATAAGAGTTAAAATTCATAAAATTGGGCTAAATTCTGGTTGAAACTGTAATAAATTGTTACCAAAACTAATTGATACCGTGTTTCCAGCCTCGGTCTTTAAACTAGACAACGGTTTAACGTTGATTCATCAAGACATTCCTTCCACTCCTGTGGTTGTAGCAGATGTTTGGGTGCGTGCTGGTGCAAACTATGAGCCAAAACCTTTGTACGGCATGGCTCACTTTCTAGAACACATGATTTTCAAAGGGACTGCATCGCTACCTCCGGGTGTGTTTGATCAGCAAATTGAAAATCGGGGTGGAGTCACTAATGCAGCAACTAGTCATGATTATGCTCATTTTTCTCTGACTACAGCTTCTTCTTATCTGGAAGAGACTTTGCCTCAATTGGGAGAACTGCTACTTAATGCAGCAATACCAGAGGATGAATTCTTCCGAGAACGGGACGTTGTGATGGAGGAAATCCGTCAAGCAAATGACGATCCAGATTGGCAAGGATTTCAAGCTCTTATCTCTAACATTTACCAGCGCCATCCTTACGGACGTTCTGTGCTGGGCAGTGAGAAAGAACTTATGCAGCATTCACCCGAAGCAATGCGTTGTTTTCACCGCGATCGCTACCAACCAGAAAATATGACGGTAGTCATTGTGGGGGGAATTGCTCAGCAGCAGACAATCGATTTAGTGAGTCGTACGTTTAATAATTTTGGCGATCGCTGTGGCGACTTTCCGACAAACAATGAAGTGGTAGAACCAGTTGTCACTGAAATTCGCCGTCAAGAAATGTATTTACCTGGTTTAGAGCAGGCACGGTTGCTCATGGCGTGGACAGAACCTGGTGTGGAACAACTTCGTACCGCTTATGGTCTGGATTTGCTCTCAGTTTTGCTCACAGAAGGACGGACTTCTCGTTTAGTACGGGATTTGCGGGAAGAGAAGCAACTGGTACAAGGTATTTGCAGTAATTTTTCGCTACAACAAGAATCTAGTTTATTTACTATTACTGTCTGGTTGGAACCGGAACATATCGAGCGCGTTGAATCACTGATTCGCCTTCACTTACACGAACTGCTTTCAGAAGGAATAAGCGATCGCACACTTGCCCGATGTCAAAGGTTGCTGTGTAATGACTATGCGTTTTCTACGGAAACACCAAATCAGCTAGCGGGACTTTATGGCTACTACAATACTATAGCTCAAGCTGAATTATCAGTGACTTATCCCCAGCAAATTCAGTCCTTCAATACTCAAGAATTGCAAAAATTAGCACAAGAGTATCTGTCACCGAACAATTACGCCGTTACTCTACTCAAACCAGTATAAAGTTAATTCCAATTAACCACTAACAACTAGTATAACGAGAAATGACAACCTCGCTACCAAAATCGACAATTCATCGCACTGTATTAAACAATGGCATTGTGGTGCTGGTGACAGAGAATCCATCTGCAGATATTGTTGCAACGCGGATTTTTGTACGTGCTGGTAGTTGTTATGAAAATCGCACTGAAGCTGGATTAACATATTTGCTATCAGCAGTACTAACAAAAGGATGTGACAACCTCTCCAGTTTAGAAATTGCCGAACAAATAGAGTCTGTGGGAGCAAGCTTGAGTGCGGATACATCTGCTGATTATTTTTTATTGTCATTGAAAACAGTAACGGCAGATTTTGCCGAAATTCTGAGATTGGCAGCACGGATTTTGCGAAATCCAACGTTTCCAGAAGCAGAAGTAGAATTAGAAAAGCGCATTGCCTTACAAGATATTCGCTCACAACAAGAGCAGCCATTCTCCATTGCCTTCGAGCAACTGCAACAAATCATATATCAAAAACATCCCTATGCCATGTCGGTACTGGGGGATGAAATCACCATGAACCGCCTAAAACGTGAGGATTTGGTGCAGTATCATCAGACATATTTCCGCCCAGATAATATCGTCATCAGTATTGCCGGGAGAGTAACAATAGCAGATACCATTGGCTTAGTGGAAGAAGTTTTTGGAGATTGGTATTCCTTAGCCGAACCACCACAACCAATACTTAATTTTCCCCTCAATGTTGAACCGCAGCACAAAGCTACATATAAACAAACACAACAATCTATCGTCATGCTGGGTTATTTGGGAGCATCAGTGCTTTCTGCTGACTACGCAGCACTGAAGTTGCTTTCTACGTACTTGGGAAATGGGCTTTCAAGCCGCTTGTTTGTCGAGTTGCGCGAAAAGCGCGGTTTAGCTTATGATGTATCCGCTTTTTACCCAACAAGGTTGTTCCCAGCATCATTTGTTGTTTACATGGGTACGGCTCCAGAAAACACCAAAATAGCTGTTGCTGGATTGTGGGCAGAAGTCGATCTCCTTTGTCGGAATCAACTTGAGGAAGATGCACTTACTGCAGCTAAGAATAAAATACTGGGACAATATGCCTTGGGCAAACAAACTAATGCACAAATTGCTCAGATTTACGGATGGTATGAAATCTTAGGGTTAGGAATTGATTTCGATAGAAAATTTCAGGAGCAAATTATGGCTGTCAGTGCTGCAGATGCGATCGCCGCAGCTTGCCAATATTTACGGGAACCTTATGTATCTTTAGTCGGTCAAGAAAATGCAGTTAGCATTGCCATGCCTTTTCCTGGGCATGGAGTTTGATCCTGACTGCAAGACTACATACTGTCTGATTCAGTGAAGACAGTTTCTTTATCCGCTTGACAACAAAAATGTTTTTCAATAAATGCTCTTGTCAACAAACAGATGATTGAGCAGCAGTGATCGCGCATTTTATTTCCGAGATAGCTCTGAATTCAGACCGCAGCTACCACCCTAAGTGCATTCTACACCAATTTGCAAATAAGTGTATTAGCAGACATTTACCGGGGGCATATACCATGAAAGGCAGGAGAAAAGGAAGTTTATTGAGCTTCATTAGCTCAATAACTCAGGTGGCAAATTGCAGTAAAATCAAGCAAAGGCAGAAATTTCAATCTTTACCAATGATTGGAATGTTAGTGTGTGTGCCTTTATTTGTTGGACTCCTTGGTGTAGTCTCAGTGGCAGCGCCATCAAAAATTGCCCAAACTACCCCAGGAACTCCAAGAAGTTCGATCAACCGTCCTACCCTTAAAGTTGGTAGCCAAGGGGAGCCTGTCTCAGAACTTCAAGCAGCTTTGAAGCTTTTAGGATTTTACACAGGTACAGTGGATGGGGTGTACAATAATAGTACAGCAACAGCTGTTTCCCGCTTTAAGCAAGCAGCAGGCTTGAATCCAGATGGCGTTGTTGATGCAAGTACTTGGCAAAAACTCTTTCCTGGCGAAACAGTTGTTTCGTCTTCTACCCCTTCACCAACTGCAAGTCAGCCTCCAACTTCTAACCCTGAACCAAGACCTGTAACATCGAAAACACCTAATAATTCTCGAGTAGTTAATTCTAAACCCGAACCAAGACCCGCAGCAACACGGACGACAACCGCAACTTCACAGAGTACTTCAATACAACAATCATCTTCCTCCGGTACTCAGCAAAACTCTAATTCTCAGTCAACAATTCGTCAGCAAACCACGAACACCCAACAAACGACACGTACTCCACAAACTCCAGCTATCCAGTACACTTCAGCCGGATTGCCAATTTTACGTAAAGGAATGCACGGTCCAGAAGTTGTCAAATTGCAACAACGGCTGCAAAGGCTTGGTTTTTTTGATGGAAGTATTGATGGAGACTTCGGCTTAAAAACAGAGGAAGCAGTGCAATCTGTACAAAAACGCTATGGTTTAGAGCCTGATGGTGTTGCAGGCGGAGCTACTTGGGACATTCTCATGCGGCGACGCTAAGTGCTACATTTCATAACTCAGTATGAGTTTCAAATAGCTGTAATCAAGCCTCTACCTTTCTTTATAACATAAAGAATTGCATTGCAAATGAGAGCGCACTATTATGACTGAACTTGCTGAATACTTTGCAAAGAGGGGAGTGGTCGGTTGCTAAAGTTAGGATGAAGAGCATCAATCTGGTGTGCTTTTTTCACGAGCCAATTAAATAAAAGATTGGCAAACTTTAATTGCCTAAAAATCGCCTGGGGATCTGCCAGATGAGTTTTTGGCAGATGTTGTCCGATTTCTTTAAAGACTAACCCGATAGGCACATTCAGTTCATTTTGGAGCTGAAGACAACGGGTAAATAGCGAACCGTAAGCCGTAATCAGTGAGCCGACTCCGCCTCGTGCCTCTCCCCAACCGATGAAATAAAGTCCTTTGTAATCATTAAAAGAAGAGCCGCCATAGCATTGAACCACTGCTCCTTCAACACGCTGAAGTTCTGTTGGTAAGAACGGATAAGCCACGTGGTAACCTGTTGCACAAACGATCAAGTCAAATGCTTCTCGACTACCATCCACAAATTCAACATCCTAGCCATCAAGGCGACGCACGGCAGGTTTGGGAAGAATTCGCCCATGTTTGATGTAGTAGGGCACCTCATTATTTAAAGTCGGGTGCTTGTCAAAAAGTCGATAATTGGGTTGGGATAGACCATAGTTAGAGTGTCCGCCAAAGGTTAGGTATATAATTGCGTAAGCCGTAAGCTGCTGAAACCATTGTGGCATCGACCATTTTAATATCTCACCAGTTGCCACTTGGCGCTGAATGACTTCAACTCGTTGACGCAGAACAGCTTCATCCAGATCTGTTAAAATCAGTCGGCTACCAGCCTCTAGCAACTGTCGTGTTATACCATTTCACGAAAATTTTGATACAATTCACTCCCCCTGCTTCCCCTGCTTCCCCTGCTTACCTAAATGTATCAACTTTAAAGTGAAACGGTATTAGCTCTTGTCCAAATCCACCACTGGCACCAGTAATCAGGACAACTGCCTTATTTAACTGGGTCATATTCCTGTTCCAAATTACTAATTGTTTTTATTATGGAATCACTCAATATATTAGAGTTTGCTTTAAGTCAAGCACTATGTGTAGAAAATTTATCCAGGTATTAATATCTGGCTCTACCTAAGAGTAGAGATAACTTACACAATCTCATATTTATTTTATTCCCTCAGCTATAAGGTTTAGATGACACTTACTGGTAATATCAGGTGGAAAATCAAAAACAAAATCCTGTTTGAGGTAGTAATTATTAAGAACGGTAATCTATGTAATTCTCTCTCTATGCTTTCGGCGATGGTCACTGAGTTCAATTATGAGAACTAGAATACGCAAAATTAACCATATGGGCAGCTTATTCACATAGGAGTTATTAAAGCTTAAAGCAAAATCTTTTTTTAGATTATAACGAAATCCTGGAACGAGCAATTTTGAAAATTAGATAGTTCATAGTAGTAGAATTAAAGCTAACCAGTAGATTAATTAAAAGTAAAAGGGAGGAGTTTTAAATCATGGCTGAATCTGAAAAAAAAGATAGCGCTACTGGTAACGTGTCAATGAGAACAGACTTGATGGAACGACTTTGGGATGCAAAAGTCGTCCTCGCTCTTGCAGCGGGTGCTGTGTTAGTTCACGGTTATTATGGAACAAAGGATGCTGTTTTGTACCCTGGGATTATGAGTACATCACAGATAACTCACAATCCCAAACAAGTTATTGGTAAAACTGTCACAGTTAGGAGTAAACCAATTAAAAAAATTGGCTTAAGTTCTTTTACCGTAAGTGATAAGCAATTATTGGGCGGTGAACCTGTAGTGGTTGTGAATGCTTCAGGTGAACCTTTTGAATTACCTACTAATAAGAAGACTGAAGTTCAAGTGACAGGTCAGGTTCGTAGATTAGTTATTCCACAAATTGAGAAAGAGTACAATTTAAGCTTACAAGAGAAATCTTATAAAAATTATAGAAACAAACCTGCGATTATCGCTAAGTCGATTGAGATAGCATCTCCTGAAAAGTAGTGAGTTAGCGTTCAGCCATCATCAGGCACGTAGTTATTTGTACAAGTTAAGGGTGCTGAATAATCCCATGGATAAATAAGCGTGGATCGAAGCAAGGACGCATTATTTCCTATGGTACTCTCCAAGTTAATAAATGTTTTTTTCTTCCATACCTGTATATTGAGACTTCAAACATGAGTGTGCGTTCGTGCAGTTAATTTTACTTTTTACGAGCGCATAATCTCACTGTTTTTGTAACAAAATTGGTTGCCTACATGTTTGCAATAGCTGAATGTAGAAAGTTTATGAGATTTTTAATTCTCAGTCCCTCTTTTTATAGAAGACCAAATAGGCAGTTGATTAACTTTCTGTAGAGTTAATTCTGCATAGCTAGTTTTGTAATTGCTTACAGCTGTTCCAAAGTAACCCTCCTTTCCGTCGTGAGTGTGAGGACCACTCCTAACAACAGTATAACGCCCTTGCAAAGCAGCTTGGTTAAACGGGGAAGCGACTGTCCAAGGCCACCGGGAAGCAAATAGAATGGCTGTAATGTCCTCAACCCAATCGCGATCGCCACGAAGGTGGTAGACATGATGAGCCACATCGAAACCACTTTCACCATCAAAGCTTCCGCCAACAGAAACGACAATTAACTGAGCATTCAGCCATCGATCCAAGTAGTCAGCAGCACCTAGGGCAACTTGTGCTCCTCCACTACTACCAATTAGAATCACTTTCAAGGGTTGCTGCTGGGAATTTGGCAGAGGATGTGCAGCATTCATCCGCTCAACGAGCGCTTTCGCAGTTCCTTGATTATATATAGGACCGTAGCGATTGTCGGTGGAAATTGCAAACCGCCAGAGATTGCGAATTTTAATTAGAACATTCGCATTTTTCAACCAGCCATCTGCATTTTCTACAGCACGCCACAAAGGAGCCAGCAGTCTATTGCCTCCCAAACCAAGGTTAGCGGCTGAATACGGAAAGACATCTTGAACGATCGCACAATTAGGTTGAATTTGCTCCAAGCGATCCAAAAAGAATTTCTCACCTTTGGTCAATTGGTCAGCAGAAAAATCTCCCACACCTGGTAGGAATACAATATAGCAATTAATTTTAGCAAGGCTCGTAAGCTCACCAGAGCGATCGCTCAATGGTAAATTAATTGTCTCTTGGTTTAACCCCAAAATTTCCGTACCTTGATGGAGCCACCATACTAAAGTTCCCACAGGCGCAACAGTTCCCCAGATTAGAAGTATCACTCCTGCCAAAATGAGCAGTCTTAAGGTTTCACTTTGCAGCCATTGAAATATTCGCTCGATAAATTTAAGCATCTTCAAACAGAGTAAAGTTGAAGAAGGACTGGTGGTGGTTCAAATATAACCCGATTTGGTTAAGTTTCTCATGGATCAGAATCTGCGAGAGGAAATGAGCGAAAATGACAAGTTAAAGCAGGGTTTATTTAAGACACTGAGTAACGCCTTGGTTTTGGATGCCAGTCTTTATGAAAATGCTCGCAATACGCCAAAAACTCATCGGTTAGCCTTAACTATTGTGATTTTGGCAGCACTTTCTCATGCTTTGGGGAGCGCTGTTATTTTGTTAATCAATCTTGCTACCATACCAGAACTCCTAGTAACGCTTGTGATTGATGCCCTCTGGCTAATAGTGGGGTATTACTTTTGGACGTTCACTATTTGGAAGGTTGGGCAATGGCTGAAGCCAATCGATCCCACTTACAGTGACTTACTCAGTCCAATTGGCTTTGCTTATGCACCGCAAGTGCTGAATTTCTTAACTCTGATTCCTTTATTAGGGCGCTCCATTGAGCTAATATTAGCAGCATGGAGTCTGTTGGCAGTGATTGTGGCAGTCCGCCAAGGGTTAGATATTACCACTCGTAAGGCAGCATTCATTTGTTTGATTGGTTGGCCTCTGATTCAGATTGCGATCGGCTTGTTACAAGTTTTGGAACAACAATTGTTTACCAAAGGTGTAGGGGCTGTGTATTAGAAAACACTGGTAGTTTTTGGCTCGATATCCGATACTCGCCGTCGGTGTATGTACTTCACCAATGCTGCTGAAGGATGCAGTAAAGTTTTGATCTACCACTAACAAAAGGCAGGATTTAATTCTCAGACCTCTATCTTAGAACATTGCTAAGTTTGCTAAAATTCTGTAATAATCGCATAATTCAAACGATTATGGGTTACGGAGATTTTAGTTTCACTGAAGTTCTAAATAGTTTTAACTTAATCACTGAAGAAAGTGAAGGTATTTTTAGTGATAGCAAACCTAAAGAGCTTAGCTTTTTATATCAGCAAACATTAGCTGATTATTTAAAATTTGTAAGTTTATCAAGTAGCGAAAAGCTTCGGTCAGAAGCATTGGTTTTTCCGTTACTTGCTGAACTAGTAAGGTCTGCACCAACTCAATTGAATATTTTCTCAGGGTCTGATTTTACAGTTGACCCAAGTCGTGGATTAAATGGACGTTGTGACTTTCTCATCACCAAATCACCAGAAATTTTAGCTATTAGGTCGCCAGTAATTGTAGTGGTAGAAGCTAAAAAAAGTGACCTTGGCGAAGGATTGGGTCAATGTTTAGCAACAATGGTAGCAGCACAGATATTTAACGGTGACCCAATGCGCCCGGTACTAGGGACAATAACAACAGGTACTATTTGGATATTTTTATTATTAGAAAACAATATAGTAAAAATAGACTTAACAGAATACTCAATTAAGCAAGCAGGTCTGATCTTAGGGATACTTAGTTCAGTGATTGTTTAACCTTGAAATGTTTCTTAAGGTAATAAAAGGAATAGTATGTGTATAGCAAGTATTATTTGACACTTAATAACCAAGACTGCTTAGCACTAAGACGGAGTTTATTGTATGAAATAACGGGGGTAAAACGCCATTTTTTTCTCATTTATTATACTTTTTTGAAGCAAGTTTTTCTGTACATAAAGTGTTAAAACCCCTACTATATAAGCGTGTACTCAGAACGTATTAAAACTTGATGCTTTGTAATACATAAAGTAAAAATTTATTTATAGAACATTGAATGATATAAACTGGGAAACAAATGATGTACTTCAAGCCTTCTATTTTTTAGAACTCCCGAAAAAACGAGCGAACCGAGAGAATTAACTATGAACAAAATTGTATTTGCTTTGCTTTGCTCCTCTAGCTTTTTTGCTTTCATCGTACAAACTGCCAATCCAGCTTTGGCTAATAAGGTTTCCCCCCAAGATTTAGCTTATCCTCAGGCGAAACCAATTGAAAACCAGCAAGTTAATGCACCTGTTGCGAAAAATCCAGAAATCCCATCAGTTCGCTCTAATGAAAAAGCGAAAGAACTTGCTGTACAGATGTTTGGCTGCGATTGCCCTAGCTGTCAAGCTCGTGCCAGTCAAGTCTTGCTGCAAGGTAGTCTGCCTCAGCCTAATTAACCAATTATTGATGGCAAGCGTGCATCATTCATAGTGATAGCGACAACCGAGAAAATCTATCTGGGTGTTTCCCACCCGATAGGTAAGCCGATGCTCTAAATCTATATTAATTACTAACCTACAGCAAAATCTGTAAATTGCCTTTTATAGGGTGAATGAAATCCTATAACAATAT
>JAQYWP010001282.1 GCA_029379285.1 Rhizonema sp. PD38 | reverse complement strand
TCTGTAAGCAAAATAATTGCTATAGACACAGAGAAAAAGATTAATGCGCTGGAAACTACTTTGATTGGGATAAATTGGAATGCATATATTACATTTAATTAACCATATACAAGAAATTGGTAATGGGATTGTCAATGTAGCAGTTGATATAGCTTGTTTACAAGCGAAAGATGGTCACAATGTTGCTATAGCATCTGGAGGTGGAGAATATGAGACATTACTAGCAGATTATAATGTCAAACATTTTCAACTAAATCAGTCACGAAACCCGCTAAATATAATTAAAGCAGCTTGGCGTTATCGAGCGATCTTGCAAGAATTTCAACCGGATATTGTTCATGTACATATGATGACGGGTGCAGTGCTAGCATCCTCTTTAAGATACGGTTATGAATATAGTTTAGTGACTACTGTACACAATGAATTCCAGCGTAGTGCCGTACTCATGGGTTTAGGAGACTTAGTGATTGTAGTTAGTCAAGCAGTATACCAATCAATGGCACGGCGTGGTATACCAAAGGAAAAAATGCGAGTCGTCAGCAACGGCACATTAGGAAGTCCTCGTTGCTCTCAAATAAAAGAGTATCAGCCAATCCTTCTAAAACGTCCGGCGATCGCTACAGTGGCAGGGATGTATCGGCGCAAAGGAATTGGGGAATTAATTGATGCTTTTGCTTTGATTGCTAAAGATAATCCCGAAGCCCATTTGTATCTAGTAGGAAACGGACCTGAACGCAAGTCATTGGAGATACAGGCTTTGAACACCCCTTTTGCAGATCGCATTCATTTTGAGGGCTTCCAATCACAACCTCAACGCTATATGTTGGCAACGGATATTTTTGTCCTCGCTTCACACCACGAATCCTTTGGTTTAGTTATCCCAGAAGCGCGGGAAGCAGGCTGTGCGATTATTGGTTCAAATGTAGATGGCATTCCCGAAACATTGGACGATGGGCAGGCGGGTATTCTTGTCCCACCTAAAGATAGCCATACTTTAGCTGCAACACTGGCGCAGTTGCTAAATAATCCCGAATTACTGCAATTGTGGAGAAATCGGGCATCTCAAAAGTTGGAACGGCTAAGCGTTCATCGCGTCCATCTAGAAACACTAACAGTGTATCGCGAGTTAAAGCCACATCATATTTACCCAGGCAAAGTTGTTCAGGCTACTGTTAACTTTGAATAAAGAATCAAGTCTACACTTTATAAACCAGGTTAAACTACTTACCTTATCCATAACTGAGTTGAATCAATTACTTTGCTGATGCTAAGTACCTCTTATGGCTTAATCATAACTTTTATGTGTTCATAGTATTCAAAAGTACTGGAAATTATTTCCTGCAAGAATTTTGAGCAGAGCAGCATAAATAGCAGACAACGCTTTCAGCCTAATTTTACTTCTACTCGCTTAAAGAGAGCTATAAAACCTCTTTTCATTTGAGTTTTTATGATGGCATATCAAGAGCAAATTAAAATGAATTACATCAAAAAAATTATCAAAGAACTACGTCTGTCAGTAATTAACAGTTTGCCTGTAAAAGTAGCAAATCAGCTACCATTAGGAGCATTGACAAATAAACAACGATGGTCCATAGGAATTTATACAGGTGCATCACCTGTTGATTTAGCAACTCCTAAAAATGTAAAAAATCCTGTCTTGACTCGTCGAGATGTAACGGATGTCAGAGCAGAATTTGTTGCCGACCCTTTTATGCTCAAAGTTGAGCAAAGCTGGGTTATGTTTTTTGAAGTACTAAATCAACAGCCGTATAGAGGAGAAATCGGACTAGCAACTAGTGAAGATGGGATGAATTGGAAGTATCAGCAGATTGTACTTGCTGAACCATTTCATTTATCCTATCCATATATTTTTGAATGGATGAATGATTACTACATGATTCCAGAAACCAATGAAGCAAATGCAATTCGCCTCTATAAGGCGTCTCATTTTCCTTCTGAATGGTGTTTTATTGGTAATCTCCTAACTGGTTTACAGTTTTCAGACGCATCTATTTTTCATTACGCTGGTAAATGGTGGTTATTTACAGAAACTAATCCTCAAGGCAACTTTGATACTCTCCGACTATATTATGCAGAAGAACTGCTTGGTCCTTGGTTGGAACACCCGAAAAGTCCGATTGTAGAGAGTGACGCACATATTGCTAGACCTGGGGGTAGAGTTGTAGTTACTCATTCTCAGATTATTCGCTATGCTCAAGACTGCGAGCCTGAATATGGAACTCAGGTGCGAGCATTTGAGATTACTGAATTGACAACTACAACTTATCAAGAACGAGAAATGAGTCAAAGCTTATCACTCTCACCAACTGGAGCTGGTTGGAACGGTGCTGGTATGCATCATATCGATCCTCATTTTATTAATGAAGGAAAATGGATCGCTTGCGTCGATGGTCGAGGTTAATATTTGGCAATCAGCACCAGTTTAGAAACGCTGTAACTTCTGCGTTCATCGAGTTTTTTGTCAAAAGTCAAAAGTCGCAAATAAGCGTCAACAACCCACCACTAATACCGTTTCACTTTAAAGTTGATACATTTAGGC